>NZ_VOYF01000031.1:0-12832 GCF_013420775.1 Acinetobacter sp. YH01010
ACGGACCTTTCGGCGCCGGAAAGACGACGCTCGCTAAGCGGCTGCGCGATCGGCGTTCCAAATCGCTGATCTTTGACCCCGAGGAAATCGGGTTCGTGGTGAAAGAAACGGTCCCCATGCCAGCGAGCGGAGACTATCAGGATCTCCCCTTGTGGAGGGGACTTACGATCGCGGCGGTCAGGGAGATTCGAAGGAATTACTCGCAGGACATCATCATCCCAATGACGCTCGTGCACCCGGACTATCTGACTGAGATACTCGACGGGGTAAGGCGGATCGACGATCAGCTGCTGCACATCTTTCTGACGCTCAACGAGGACCTATTGCGTCACCGGATCGCGAACCAGACCATGCATCCTGACCCGAATCGAAATGCGGAGATTCGAGAGTGGCGATTAGCGAATGTCGCCCGATGCTTGGCCGCAAGGGAACGGCTTCCATGCACAACCCGTGTTCTCGATAGTGGTGCACACACCAGCGATGAACTCGCAGCGATGGTGCTCGACGGAATCGATGGGCGCACCTGATCGCCTTCGACGCCTGCGCAAAGCGTAGCGCGAGGGTGGCGGGCTCACGACCAAACGCCCAGAGGTCGATCATCGCAGGGATGTTTGGCTTTGTGGTGCGGACGACGGGACTCGAACCCGTACTCTCACAGAGAAGCAGATTTTCGTACCACCTCGACTTTCGCCGCCGTCTGATGACGTTCGTGGTCTGGACTGTCCCTTCGCCATTGCCCGAAGGCTTTAGGCGCCGCCCGTCCAGTCTCTACACCTTCCCCCGAAGGGGCTTGGCTCGGGATTGGCTTAGGGTATTGCCCGTTAGCGTTCCCCGACTTTGAGCGGTTCTACTCCGCGGATTTCCCCGCGGGCACTCCAATTTTAAAGTCTGCTGCGTCTACCGATTTCGCCACGTCCGCCTTTTTTCGCCGTTCCTAGCGCTCGTGCGATGCACCTATGTTGCACCTAGCGCCGAATCGTTCTTCGTCATCCTGAAAAACCACGTCTCCTAAAGCCTTGCATAGCTTATCTTTTCTCCACCACGAACTTTTTTGTGGGATGGTAGAAAAAAAGACTTTTTAAGTCCGCTGGCTTGCCAGGCCTTGTTAGCTTGTACGGTCATGGTTATCGGGTAAAGAATATTGACGGCATCGCTGGTGTCGGTGGCTGAAAAGCCGGCTCCCATCAGGGCAATAGCCATTTCAGATGCAGGCGTACAGGGCAATGGTCAACAGCTACAGCCTGTCTGACGATTCCGGCGTCATGGCTGCGGCGGCTATCACGCATTTTTTGTTCGGTCAGGCGGTGTTTTCGTACCTCAATGGTTGGAGCGTGTTGATCGGACCTGGTACAGGTTTGGACAGCACGGGCTGCAAATACGCAAGGGATTTAATGGGCCTGGTGGCGTTCACGGCTTTTATCGTGACGTTTCTGTTCAGGGGCTACTCATAATCTCGTGGCTCGGCGGTTCCCGGCACACCATGACAGTAAGGAAGGACCCTGTGTCTCAACTCTCCCAGCTTCGAAGCCCCGCCGCCGTGCAGGCTGCCATCGATGAGTTCGTGCAACTGGGCCGCACGAAATTCCTGGCGCGCCACGGCTACGGCAAGTCCCGCGACTTCCTGGTACGTGATCCGAAGACCGGCACCGATTGCGATTCCAAGGCCATCGCCGGTGTGGCCTTCGGCAAGCAATTTCCCGAGCAGGGCCCGCTCACTGCTGACAGCTTCTCCGGTGGCGAGGCGACCGTCGTTCCGGCGCTGACGCGGCTCGGGTTTCGCATCATTCGCATCGGCGAAGACTGGTCCGAAGAAGAGGTCCTGGCCACGGTCGAAGACTATTTCGACATGCTGCGTGCCGAGGCGGCTGGGGAGCCGTACAACAAGTCCGAGCACAACCAGGCACTGCGCCAACTGCTGAACGGTCGCAGCAAGTCTTCAGTCGAGCTCAAGCACCAGAACATTAGCGCCGTACTCGATGCCCTGGGCCTGCCCTATATCAACGGCTACAAGCCACGCGGCAACAGCCAACTGCTGCTGCGTAAATCCGTACACGCCTACGTTCTGGAACATCAGCAGACGGTCGGCGCTCTTGTCGATGCCCTGGAGGAGGTAAAACTTCCGGGTGACAAAACCTACCGAGCGGCTTTGGTAGAACCACCCGCCCGTGAAGTGCTTGTGCGTACCCCGGCATCTCTACGGCAACGCCTACCGCGAAAGTTCGATTATGCCGCTCGCGATGAAGCCAACCGCAAGCTGGGCCGGGCAGGGGAGCAGTGGGTGATTGGCTACGAACAGCAACGCCTGACCGAGCTCGGCCACCCAGAGCTTTTTCAGCGGCTGGATTGGGTGTCCGACACCCAGGGAGACGGTGCGGGGTTCGACATCCTGTCGTTCGAAGAGGACGCCCATGAGCGCTTCATCGAGGTGAAAACCACCAATGGCGGGGTAGGCTCGTCTTTCTTGGTCAGCCACAACGAACTCGAATTCTCCAAGGAGGCGGGCGATCAATTCCATCTGTATCGCGTGTTCCAGTTTCGGGACGGTCCGCGCCTGTTCACGCTACCCGGCGACCTCAGCCAACATGTGCATCTCAAGCCGACGGACTACCGGGCGAGTTTCCGGAGTTTGGTGGGGTAAAGGCAGGGTTCTGTTGAGCCGAATGGCTGTGTGCGGCCGATTCTGTTGAAAAAGTAGCGGCCTCCCCATGCCGTTGGCAAAATTGCTTTGTCAGCGAGCGTGGGGGCGAACAGCATGATGGGACAGTTACCGGGAGGACAGCAGCGCCTGTTCTACTCGTTCAATCTGGAAGATCACGTCCCGGCCCAACATCTCCTGCGCAGCATCGACCAGTGCTTGGATCTCAGTGATCTACGTGCCTACCTGGCAGATTTCTATAGCCCCATCGGGCGTCCCTCGATTGACCCGGAGTTGATGGTGCGCATGCTGGTCGTCGGCTACTTGCTATGGCATTCGTTCCGAGCGGCGATTGTGCGAAGAGGTGCACCTGAACCTGGCCTATCGCTGGTTCTGCCGGTTGGGTCTGGAAGACGAAGTCCCCAATCACTCGACCTTCTCGAAGAATCGCCATGGGCGTTTTCGTGACAGCGATCTATTCCGCTGGTTATTCAATGAGGTGCTGCGGCGCTGCATGGCAGCCGGCCTAGTCAAGGGTGAAGGTTTCGCCGTCGACGCCAGCATCATTAAGGCGGATGCCAGCCGGCAACGTGGGGTGGCGGGAGATGAGGTCGATTGGAACGATCCAAAGCTCAGCAGCCGCGCAGTGCGCGAGTACCTCGAAGCCCTTGATGAAGAGGCGCTGGCTGAGGCTCTTCCCAAGAAAATTTCGCTCACTGATCCTCAGTCCCGTTGGACAGCAGCGCCAGGTGGCCCGGCCTTTTTTGCCTACTCCACGAATTACCTGATCGACACTGAGCACGGTGTGATCATGGACGTGGAAGCTACCCCGGCGCACCGTACCGCCGAAGTCGATTCGACTAGGACGATGGTCGAGCGTGTCGAGGCGCAGTTCGATCTCACACCGGAACGCCTTATCGGCGATACCGCTTATGGCACCGCCCCGATGCTGGCCTGGATGGTCGAAGAAAAGGACATCGAACCGCATGTGCCGGTGTGGGACAAGACCGAGCGCAAGGACGACAGCCTCTCCAGTAACGACTTTCACTGGAGTCAGGACGCCAATGAATATCGCTGCCCAGCCGGCAAACCGCTACGCAGTGAATGGCGCGCCTTCACCCAGCAAAGGTCGCGGGTAACTAAGGCCAAAACCGTCATTTACCGCTCCAGCCAAACCGACTGCGCCACCTGCCCGTTGAAAGCGAAATGCTGCCCCAACACGCCGAATCGGAAGATCGTCCGCAGCATCCATGAGGCTGCCCGCGACGTGGCTCGACGCATCGCCAAGACACCGGAGTACCTCGTCTCTCGCTGCGAACGAAAGAAGGTGGAGATGCTTTTCGCCCACCTCAAACGGATCATGAAACTCGACCGTTTACGACTGCGTGGCCTAACGGGTGCCACTGACGAATTCACCTTGGCTGCGATGGTGCAGAACCTGCGCCGCATGGCCAAGCTTTTGCCTCAAGGGCCACCGCTGACGGGATAGGTATGCCTGCTACGAGCAGAAACCCTCAAATTAACCCTTAAACCTGAGCAAGGACGCTCAGTGAAACGCCGGAAGGCAACTTGAAGTGGCTTGCAGCCACTTCGACAGCAGGCACACCTGATCGGCAGGCTGCCGCTAAAGCTACTTTTTCAACAGAATCGGCCGATTTGTGCCGGTCGTCAAGGACCGCTTCGGATCACTCTCAACCGGATCGCGGGCCAGCTGATTTGCTAAAACCCGCGCCAAACTCAACGAAGGATTTCGCATGATCCGTTTTTTTTGGCGATCACGCTCGGCCTGATGGTTGGCTGCTCGTCGAGTTCAAGTTCGATCTGATCAGTGAGCGGTAGCGCAAGTGGATCGCCTCAGCCAAGCAGCGTTGTTGCCGGCGGCCGGAAGAAAGCCTTGAACTAGTAGCGGAAAGGATGAAACTTTATTTTTACGATTCTCAGCATTTTCCAAGGTTGAGCGAAAATTAGGATGATACTTTAATGATTCCGGCCTCCATCCCCACAAAACGCTTGCAGATGGCAGAATTGAAATAAGTCATTGTTTTAAATGGATTTTTACAGGAATTGCTACGTTGCAGGGTCCTGTAGTTAGGATGACACTTTATTTTCCTCCCACAATCAAAGCATCCATCCATGCATTTGTGAAATCAGAACCCATTGAACGCATTGAGTTTGAAAAAAACTTGCTGAACTTAGGTATCGTGAACAATTATGAAAAATATATAGACTACAATAATTTGCTGTTTCACGTTTTGTTTAGCAAATGGATTAACAGTCCAGTTGACTTTGGATATTTTGTCGATCAAAACTTTTACGGTGCCAGCTAAGCTCACTCAAAACATCTACGGTGTAATACACCGTAAAAAGAATTGCACCTGGTACTTGCCACTAAAAAATGACAGTGAATGACATTTTGAGAGAAAAAAATTGTGGGGTAGTGCCTTTTCTACTCCTTTGAGAATTTTAATTATGACAATTCCGATACACCTAACAATAACTTCATATTTTTCTTTCTTGAACTAAGATTCAATAACTTAACTAATTTCTATTTCAATCATAAAATATGATATGTTGACCTTAAGAATAATTCATAAACTTTACTATGTTTGCTTTAAAAACAATTCATTTAGAAAAGAAAGTCTCAAACGAAAATCAAATTATTCTTTTATTTGATTTAGATTCATTCTGTCCATGTATGTACCCTATGCTGTACACCATGAAATTTCTTAGATTTCAAAGTATCTCTACGCAGCATGCAGATTTAATCGCAATAAAATTTTGGTATGAATTTTGGTTTGAAAAGTTTGCCACGTCCTTTTGTGAGTCGTTCTATTCGACATCCTATAATTTTGAGATCATTCAATGTGAAATTGATAATTTCATTGTTTACTTAGAAAATAATAAAAAACTTGAAAGTAATCTTATACGGCTAAGCAATTCAGAACATATTAATTACACAACAATTGGTCATAGAGTTAGATCCTTCTTAAAGTTTTACAACTTCTTGATTAATGAATACTTAAGCATGCAATCACAGCCACAACTTACGTTGAAGGAAATTCAAAAAATTAAAGAAAACTTGAATAAATATATGACAATAAAGAAAAAAATTATAAATAATTTTTCAAAAGCCAATAAGACAATTAAAAGTGAGATAAATCATAATTTTAAGAGCATGAATCAGGAAATGATTAAAGGATTGTATTCAGTCATTTCACCAAGTAACTCTAATAAATACAATGAATTAAATCCTTTTAGATCTAAAAATGTACAACTCAGAAACTTTCTGATCATACATCTCATGCTCAACTATGGTCTTAGAATTGGTGAGCTTATGCTACTAACAACCAACTCTATTAAAAAATCAATTCAGAATCATAGTTTTAGTTTAATTATTACAAATACAGATGATGAGTTCGATGATCGATCAAAAAAGCCAAAAATCAAAAATGAATATTCGTACCGAGTAATTAAACTGCAGGAACGAGACTACAGAATTCTTCAAATCTATATAAATGAAATCCGAAAAGAAATTCCTTCACATATCTTATTTACATCCTTAAAGCCTCCCTATTCTGCTTTAAGTTATGGTAATCCTCCCATAAATAACCGAAGTTAAAAGTAGAGGTTAAGCAGCCCTTAGAGGTGGCTTTCCTTTGTTAGCTTGATGTGGTCTTTCATGGTTGTAATGCCACAACCAGTTTGTTGCATAATCTTGTACTTCTTCCAGTGTGTCAAATAGATGCTTGCTTAGCCAGCTATAACGTATAGTCCGATTATAACGTTCAATATACGTAAGCGTCCGCTGAATCCCATACCAATTTTAATTCGATTTAGGTTTCCAGCAGTGTGGCAGTAACTCTTCAATCTGGGTCACTTTATGTGTCGGCAGCCTTTTCAGCACATCACTTAAATAGGCATACGGATCCAAGCCATTCAGCTTTGCTGACTGGATTAACGTCATGATGTTTGCCGCTCGCTGACCACTGCGCAGCGAACCTGCAAACAGCCAGTTCTTGCGCCCCAACGCCCAGGGACGCATCTGATTCTCGACCCAATTATTGCAAATAGGTAGATTGCCATCATCCAGATAGCGGCTTAAAGCTGGCCAACGCTTCAGAGTGTAATTGATGGCCTTGGCGGTGGGAGAACTCGATGGCACTGTCAGATGATGTTGGTTGAGCCATTCATATAGTTGTTGCATCACTGGTTGACTATGCTGTTGTCGGTATTCGCGGCGGTCTTCCGCTGTACCATCGGTCTTTTTCCTGAGCTCTGCTTCTATCGCATACAGTTTCTGAATCAGCACTAATGCCTGTTCAGCGACCTGACTTTTCCCAGTTACATGCAGTTCATGGAATTTACGACGTGCATGGGCCATGCAGCCCACCTCAATGACCTGGCCTGATTTAAAGCGTGCTTTATAACCACTGTAATCATCACAGACTAGATAACCCTGCCAGCCTTTCAAGAACTCTGCAGCATGCTGGCCTGAACGACTATCCTGAAAGTCATAGATCACCGCCTGAACTGGATTGTACTGTGTAGTGGCATAGGCCCAGACATAACCTTTCTTCGGTTTTTTATCATTCTCACCCATCCGCATGATGGTGACCGGTGTTTCATCTGCATGCAGCACCTGCTGTTGTAGTACCACCTCTTTTAAGGCATTGGCTAGAGGTTCCAGTTCTACACCGCAGCGACCTATCCAGTCAGATAAAGTTGATCTAGAAAGTTCGATTCCCGCCCGCTGATAGATCAGACGTTGACGGTACAGCGGCAAATGATCGGCATATTTCGATACCAAAACATGGCTGAGCAGTTCAGGTGAAGCAATGCCTTTATCAATCACATAGGCGGGCATCGCTTGCTGAGTCAGGGTGTCACACTGATCACAGACCCATTTACCACGCACATGCTGTTCCTTATAGAACTGTGCCGGTCTGAAATGCAGTTTTTCACTGACATCTTCGCCGATACGACGGAGTTGGCAGCCACAAGCGCATTGGGTTGATGCAGGTTCATGCTCAATACGGATGGTGTGTAGATGATCTGGCAGTGGTCGACGTTTAGGTTTATTGGTTTTGGCTTTCTGTGTCGCTGCATCGGTTTTATCTGCATTTAGCCGTTCCAGTTCTAGATCAACCGCAGCAATATCTTCTTCAACCGCTTCATCCCACAGGTGGATTTGTTTTGCAGTGAGATGTTCGTTTTTACTGCCGAATTTGTGCTGTTTAAATAGTGCGAGTTCATGCTCGTATTTTTGATTGAGAATAGAAAGATGTTGAACTTTAGAATCTAATTGCTGATTGGTGACTTCAAGATGTTGAACTTTGGCATCCAATTGCTGGTTTGATTTTTCTAATTCTTGATTTGATTGTGCTAGAGACTGATGCTGCATCGCCAACTGTCTGGTGAATTCCAGCAGTTGTTCATGGGTCAGTTGGCTTAAGTCAGGCAGCGTATTCATGACCGCAGTATGCCTGAGGTCATGAGAAGAATGAAATAGAACGTTTGGAGAATAGCAGAATGGAACAGCCTGGTTTAAAGCATCGTCACCACCTGCTGTCGTCCAATGCGCTGCCAGGGCAAACCTTGGATCAGTGCCTGTAACTGTTCCGGGCTGAGGGCCACGGTTTCACCTTGGTGAACTTGAGCCCAGTGAAATTTGCCCTGTTCCAGCCGCCGGGCACACAGCCAGATGCCCAGTCCATCATGTACCAGTACTTTCATGCGATGGCCACGTTTATTACAGAACAGGTAAGCACAATGCGGTTTGATGTAGCCAAAGGCTCTCACCACCTGAGCCATGGTCGTATCCATACCTGCACGCATGTCCATGGGCTGAGTAGACAACCAGATTTCATCAATGCGGATCATGTTGCAAGTGCCTTGAGTAATTCTGCCAAGGCAGGTATTTCTGATGTCTGCCATTTTAGCTGAATATCATTATTCGTATGAGGCACGGTGATACACAACGTGATCCTCTCATCAATAGGTTGGCTGATTGCAGCAGTGTAAGGCAAAGCAATAAATGCTGGATTCACATGAGTAGGATCCTGCACGGCACCCTCATGATGGCTGAAGATCCTGATCCAACGACTGACAAGGTTGGCATTAATACTATGTTGCAGTGCGACCGAAGCGATCGAGGTATTAGGATTTTTACAGGCATTGACAATACTGAGTTTGAATTCTTTGCTGTATGTTCTGCGTTTTTTAGCAACAGGAGGTGTTGCTGAATATATATCCATGTTCATGGATTAAGTCCCCACTTGTTTTTAGGTGGGAACTAAATTAAGGCTTATAGGATCGCTTGGTAAGGCTGTGTTAGCCGGATGCTTACGTTCATTAGATAAATTAAGTTTTATATTAAATTGTAGAAGTTTAGGTATCTCTATTAAAGATATAGAGTCTCTATGTGAGGAGTTAGAAACTCCTAATCAAAATTGTACTAAAGTAAATAACCTTATAAAAAAACATACAAAAGAATTAGATAATAGAATTAAGCAATTAACCTCCTTCAAGAAACAATTAGATGACTTAGAAAATCTTTGTGGGGATAATCGTAAAATTGAGAACTGTTATATCATCAAAAAATTAGAAATGAATAGCTGAAATTCCCCTCAATTTAACATAATGGGCGTTATACGAAATGCACAAATTGAAAAATATAAAAATCAAAAACTTATGATATAAATTATTTGCTCGATGATGTTCAAAAGCCGACTTGGAAACAAGTCGGCTTTTTTATGAGCAGTTTTGATAGTTCTTGCCAATAAATTTGACTAAAAATTACGCTTCTCAACTTGAGTTATACAATTTTGTGATACATTATTGTATATACAAATTTGAATGTTTTTTATGGAACAGTATTTTGAATGGGATGAGGCTAAGAATCGAAAGAATCAGAAAAAGCATGATATCTCTTTCGAAACTGCAAGCCTTGTTTTTGAAGATCCATTACGGATCTCAATCCAAGACAGACATACCGATGGTGAAGAACGTTGGCAAACCATTGGACGAGTTAAAGGCGTACTAATGTTATTGGTGGCTCACACCATTTTTGATGAAGATGACTGTGAAATCATACGAATCATTAGTGCAAGGCAAGTGACTAAAGCGGAGCGAAACAAATATGAGCATGGTTAGATACTCACGCAAAGAGCTGAATGAGAAATTTGGTGAGAAGCAAGATGCTGAAATTCAACGCTTGCTTGCTAAAGGCACGGTTCCTGATGATCAGCTAGATCTATCAGATATTCCTGAAATTACCGATTGGAGCAGTGCTGTACGCCAAAATCAATTTTACCGCCCAGTGAAGCAACAAACTTCAATTCGGTTAGATGCTGATGTACTTGCTTGGTTCAAAGCACAAGGCAAAGGTTATCAAACACGAATGAATGAAATTTTACGGGATGCTATGCTGAAAGAATTAAAAAATCATCAATAAAAATGGGAGCTTAAGCTCCCATTTTTGACTTCGCATAACGCCCATTATGTTAATTTTAGTTTTCCTTAATACGACAAAAATATCTACTTCATTTCACGAGAATTTCTTTTGCTAAAAGTTCTTCTTTCGTTACACCGAAATATCTTATTTCTAATTTAGGCCTGCCTAACATCTTTAAAAGATTGTTTTCATCATTTATATTTTTTATAGCTTTGCTTACACAATCAATTACGTCATTAGTTTTAGAAATAGCTTCTTTTTCAGATACTTGATCGCTTACTTTTCGAGATATTAAGTCATCAAAATATATCCTATATTCTTCACAAACTAGATAAAAATAAGGGTCTAATCTATCTAAATCATATTCAGATTCAAAGGGTTTACGATCTAATAAATCTTTTTCAGGATAAATAATCAATTGTCCTGCATCGAACCAAAACTCCACAGAAAAATTATCAAACTCAATTCCATTTAAATCATTACTAAAATTTTGAAAATACTGTAATAAAAGATTTTCTATATCCTCTAAAAACTCTTTATTCTTAATATCAAATATTAAAGATTCATTAGAAATAGCTTTGATACAATCTTCTTGAATATCTAACCCCTTTAAAGTCATTTTTACTCCATTTAAATTTTTAGGTTTTGGTGCATTAAGAATTTTGATTAACTTAACATAATGGCGGTTATACGAAATTCACCGTTTCGAGCCCCAAATATCAAGTTTATTTCTTGCATAAATGTATCCTATAGGATACATTCTACTTATGTACTCAATATATACCACTGAAGTCTTTGATGACTGGTTCACCAAGTTAAAAGACCAGCAGGCAAAAAGACGCATACAAGTCCGAATTGATCGGGTTGAAGATGGAAACTTTGGAGATACTGAGCCGGTCGGTGAAGGTGTTTCTGAATTACGTTTCTTCTTTGGGCCAGGCTATAGGATTTATTACTGCAAGCAAGGGCAAAGGGTTGTTATTCTTTTAGCAGGCGGAGATAAGTCTACGCAAAGTAAAGATATAAAACTTGCCCTGCAATTGGCACAAGATTTAGAGGAGGAGCTATAAATGGCTATTAAACTTCGCAAATGGGACAGTGCTGAGCATCTTAAAACAGAGGATGATATGCAGGCTTACTTACAAGCATGTATTGAAGAATCTAATGGCGATGCCGCATTCATTGCAAAGGCTTTAGGTAACATTGCAAAAGCTAAAGGAATGGCTCAATTATCACGAGATACAGGCTTAGGCCGAGAAAGTCTTTATAAAGCACTTTCTGGTGATGTTAACCCTAGTTTTGATACTGTGATTAAAGTTGTAAAAGCACTGAATTTACGCTTAGCAATTTAAAAAAAGTTATTAAAAAATGGAGCTTTAGGCTCCATTTTTTAATTTCGTATAAGGTGTATTATGTTAATTTTAGAAATTCTTAATTTCCATCTATCCAAACTTGCTTGATCCAATCTGCTAAATCTTCCCACTGCTCATCGCTATATCCATCTGCTGTCCAATATCTAATTTTATGATTAGGAGATAGGCAATAATAACTACCATTATCTTCACAAATAGGTAGCCAATCTTCTGGCAGACCTTGCTCCCTAGCATCATTTAATATCTGAGATAGCCCTCGATAGCATTCTTTCTCATCTGTAAGAGACGCTAATTCAATTGTTCCATAAAAGATATTGCTAATCTCTTTCAAAACTTTTTTATAATCTTTTGGAAAAATAAAACCTATTTTTCGTTCATAAGCAGATATGAAAATATCATCAGGTAGTTCTATGTTTAGACGACTATTCCCAGATAGTTCTTTTAATTCTTGAATAATGTTATCAAGCTTATTTTGCATATACATTCTGCTCTATCGCATTAAAGTTCTTACTACAATTTAACATAATGGCTGTTATGCGAAACGAGATCTACCAGCTCTCGTTTTTTGTTATGGAAACTGCTAAAATTCAAATACGCCATTGACGTATAAAGAGTCCATGTTATTTATTGAAACCAGCATCTTTACCAAGCAAATTAAAGACCTTGTATCTGATGAGGAATATCGTCAACTTCAGCAAGATCTTTTGGTACAGCCTGATAGAGGTGACCTAATCAAGAATGGCGGTGGTATTCGCAAAGTACGTTGTGCTCAAGGTAACAAAGGGAAAAGTGGTGGGATACGGGTGATTTATTATTGGGTCACCGAGGATGATCAGATCTTTTTCTTAGTGGCTTATCCAAAATCAGTAAAAGATAATTTAACAGATAAGGAAACCGCCATTCTGCACCAACTCGTGAAGGAGCAATTTCATGGATAACAACTTATTTGATGACTTGGTTGCTTCAATCAAAGAAGCTGGAGCTATCAAACGTAAAGAAGTTAAAGCAAGCCGAGTTACAGAACTCGAATTGCCTGATATTAAAGAAGTACGTGAAAAAACTGGCTTGAGCCAAAATGAATTTGCTGCACGTCTACATATTAGCCCCCGTACCCTGCAAAATTGGGAACAGGGACGACGCTATCCAACTGGACCAGCAGCTACATTGATTCGAATTTTAGATGCTCACCCAAGCCTTATTTGAAAAAATTACTTAAAAAATGGGAGCTTAAGGCTCCCATTTTTATTTCGTATAAGGTGTATTATGTTAATTTTAGAAAATCTTCACTACTATTATTTTAAAATAAGCCTTATATCCAAGCATAAAACAAGGTTGTCTAGACTTCTTTTAACAGTAAAGTTATCATAAAAC
>NZ_VOYF01000032.1:0-12794 GCF_013420775.1 Acinetobacter sp. YH01010
AATGGGAGTGCATGAGCTGTGGTACAGCTCATGATCGAGATATAAACTCAGCTCTAAACATTCTTGCGCTTGGGCATAAGCGTCTAGCTGTAGGAATCACCCTCTTTTAAGGGGGTGAGGATGTCAATGAGATGAATTTTCAGTCTATAATACGGGGCTCTTATTAAAGCTTGGCTCTAGTCGAGATTTACTCTCTCTTACTTTAATCTCTGGAAACATTGCAATGAATGCGGCCGCTTCACAAGACACTCCTCTCGTTGGAATTATCATGGGTTCTCAATCGGATTGGGCAACGCTAGAAAACACTGCCAATATGCTCAAACAGCTTGGCGTCCCATTTGAAGCGGAAGTAGTATCTGCACACCGAACTCCAGATCGATTATTCGAATATGCCGAAACCGCACGTGATCGTGGTATTCAAGTGATTATTGCCGGTGCTGGCGGTGCTGCACATTTGCCAGGCATGTGCGCAGCGAAGACTGACCTGCCTGTACTTGGTGTACCGGTAAAATCATCGATTTTAAACGGCGTGGATTCATTGCTGTCTATCGTGCAAATGCCAGCAGGTATTGCAGTTGGTACTTTGGCGATTGGCCCAGCGGGTGCAACCAATGCAGCGATCATGGCGGCACAAATTTTAGGTTTAACGCGTCCTGATATCGCAAAAAATGTTGCAGATTTCCGCGCTGCGCAAACCGATAAAGTGGCGAGTAAAAATATTCCGGGTCAAGCTTAATTAAGGGGCATTTCTCATGGATAAAACCATTGGTATTTTTGGTGGTGGCCAGCTTGGTCGTATGATGGCGCAAGCGGCATTACCTTTAAACATTCAATGCACCTTCTTTGAAGCGAGTACCGACTGCCCTTCTGCAGCCCTAGGTCCAGTGATTTCGACCCAAGCTGAAAATGGCTTGCAAGATTTCATTCAGAGTGCAGATGTTTTCAGCTTAGAGTTTGAAAATACCCCGTTAGCAGATGTTGATGTGTTGACCAAGAACAAAGCACTGCACCCGCCGCGTCAAGCTTTAGCGATTGCACAGCATCGTTTGTCTGAAAAAGCCTTGTTTGATGAATTAGCTATTCCAGTTGCACCCTATAAGGCTGTGACGTCTTTAGAGAGTTTGGAAGCCGCTGTTGCTGAGCTGGGTTTACCCATCGTACTGAAAACATCGCGTGGCGGTTATGATGGTAAAGGCCAATTCGTGCTACGTAGCGCTGAGCAAATGGATCAAGCATGGGCTGAACTGGGCCCTGCTGGTGAATTGATTGCGGAAAGCTTTGTAACCTTCTCACGTGAAGTCTCAATCATTGCGGTGCGTGGTCAAGACGGTGATGTGAAAACATGGCCATTGGCGGAAAACCACCACCACAACGGCATTTTGTCGCATTCGATTGTGCCTGCGCCAAACAGCGCAGACTTACAACCAGTTGCGCAAGACTACATTACTCGCCTGCTCAATCATTTGAATTATGTCGGTGTTTTGACGCTAGAGCTGTTTGTGACCGATAAAGGCTTATATGCCAATGAAATGGCGCCACGTGTGCATAACTCGGGGCATTGGTCGATTGAAGGTGCAGTGTGTTCACAGTTTGAAAACCACATTCGTGCTGTAGCAGGTTTGCCTTTGGGTTCGACTGAAGTTGTTCGTCCAACGGTCATGGTAAACATCATTGGCCAACATCCGAAGTCTGAAGATGTATTGGCACTGAATGGCGCGCATTTGCATCTGTATAACAAAACAGAGCGTGAAGGCCGCAAAATCGGTCACATCACTTTAATGCCGAACGATACTGCTGAATTAACAGCTTTATGTCGTGCTTTGGCGAAAATTTTGCCGAATCCACTGGCACTTAGCGAAGATATGACCATTTAAACCTGAGTTTGAATGATAAAAAAGCGGTCATGCACATGGCCGCTTTTTTTATCGCTGTAGTTCGGGCATCATTGCGCCTCTTTGCAAAATCACACCGCTTATCGGTGAAACGACAAGAAACTATTGATCATAAAGTGTTCGTTCGTTTATAAATATTCTGCGCGAATCTTCGTATGGTTTTTTCCGTATCAATGGCCTGCGATGTGTGTGAATCAAAATCAAAAATAACCAATGTGTTTTGAATTCAAACCGTGTTTTTAAATTCAAACCATGAATTTGAATTCAAAAAATCCGATACCGAAAACAATGAATTCAAAGTTTATGAATTTAAATTTGAAAAAATGAATTCATTTCGTTGTGTTTAAATTTAAAAGTTGATCAGACTTATTGGATCTATAAAGAGAGTCTTTTAAGAACTATAATATTTTGATTATCAACAATAAAAAATGAATTGTCACGCCATTTTGAATTTGTGGATAACTTTTTCTACATGCAGTTTATTTTTAAATTTAAAAGTTTTGAATTTAAATTTAAACCGCTGTTTGGTTTGTAATGAATTTAAAATAAGGTTGTGGATAACTGCTTTTGAATTCAAATTTAAAAAATGAATTTAAATAAGTAGAAATTATGAATTTAAATTTACGTTTTGAACCTTTAACTTTTGCTTTGAGCTGCTATTGTTAAAGCAACAATTTAAATTCAAAAAAGATCAAGGGTATGAAGCATTACTTAGGATTTGTTTTCGGGACTGCTTTTTTGGCAATAACTCAGGCAAATGCCGAGTTGATTATTAATGGTCAGTCTGTCAATGCGTCGAGCATGCCTGCAACAAGCAGCATTTCACCACAAAATAACTTTCAAGGCTGTTTAGCCAATTTGCGCTCGCAAGCGATTAATGCTGGTGTGAATACGTCCACTTATGATCGTTATACACAAAATTTAACACCTGATTATTCTGTGATTGAAAAGCTCAACTATCAGCCTGAGTTTTCAACACCGATTTGGGACTATTTGTCAGGACTGGTGGATGAAGAGCGTGTACAACTGGGTCGGCAGAAATTGGCGCAGCATCGTGATGTTTTAAACCGTGTCGCAGCGGCTTATGGTGTACCTGCTGAAACCGTGGTTGCGGTTTGGGGTGTGGAGAGTAATTTTGGTGATATTGCGGGTAGCTATCCGTTATTACAGTCATTGGGCACTTTAAGTTGTGAAGGACGCCGTCAAAGCTATTTCCGTGGCGAGTTTTTTGCAGCCATGCGGATTTTGCAGCGTGGTGATTTAAATGAATCACAATTGAAAGGTTCGTGGGCAGGTGCATTTGGTCATACCCAATTTATGCCGAGCACTTATGAAGAACTGGCCGTCGATTTTGATGGTGATGGCCGCCGTGATTTGGTATCGAGCACCACGGATGCTTTGGCATCTACAGCCAACTTCCTGAAAAAGCGTGGTTGGCAAACTGGTCAGCCGTGGGGCTTTGAAGTAAAAATTCCCGAAGGAATGTCGATCAGTGGTGAAAGTCGCCGTAATAAAAAGTCATTAGATAGCTGGATGAATCGTGGTTTGCAGCGTGCCGATGGCACGCCGTTAATTCAAGGTAACCTTTCTGGATCGAGCCAAGCTGGATTAATGGCACCGGCTGGGCCAAGTGGGCCTGTATTCTTGGTGTTTAAAAATTTCGATGCAATCTACAGCTACAATGCGGCAGAGAGTTATGCATTAGCGATTGCGCATTTATCCGATCGCTTGCAAGGCAAGGGCGGCTTTAGTACGACATGGCCAACCGATGATCCTGGGACTTCACGTGCGGAACGACGTGAGATTCAACAATTTTTACTTAACCGTGGCTATGACATTGGTAAAGTGGATGGATTAATTGGAGATAAAACCCGTCAAGCCATACGACAAGAGCAAAATCGACTGGGTTTAAGCCCAACAGGTCGGGCGGGACAGCAGATTTTACGGGCTTTTCGTAATGAACATGCCAAGGCAATGATGAATTAAGTTTGAGCTATGCTTTGTATATAGTAGTCAATCTATATAAAAGCGTGTCTATATAAAAAAGGTCTGCAATTGCAGACC
The DNA here is from genome assembly GCF_013420775.1 of Acinetobacter sp. YH01010. Classification (NCBI taxonomy): domain Bacteria; kingdom Pseudomonadati; phylum Pseudomonadota; class Gammaproteobacteria; order Moraxellales; family Moraxellaceae; genus Acinetobacter; species Acinetobacter sp. YH01010. Next base: position 3,957 of record NZ_VOYF01000032.1, read on the forward strand.
TTTTTTATATGTTTTTGACTCTTAAACCGCAGTGATTGTACCTAAGATACGATAGCCAGCAGCACCCGTCACACTTGGTAAATTTGCACTGAGTTGATTGACAAAGCGCATCGCCAACCAAGCAAAGGCCGTCGCTTCCACCCATGTTGGGCTTAAGCCTAAATCTGCGGTACTTTGCACCGTCCATCCATGTTTACGTAGACGCCAGCGTAGTTGTTCTAAAAGGTGCGAATTGTATGCACCACCACCACAGACATAGACTTCACCAGTATCCATATCAGAACGGTAAATGGCTTTTTTAATGGCACGTGTGGTGAGTTTCATTAAGGTTGCTTGAATGTTTTCTGGCGTATCTTCGAGTTCGTCATATTCGAGATCTCCACGCCAATCGAGAATCTGTTCATCTAACCATTCTAGATTGAAGTCTTCACGACCTGTACTTTTTGGCGGTTCTTTAGAGAAAAACTCATGCGCTTGTAAGCGGTCGAGCAGGCTGCGAATAGGCTGACCATAAGCCGCCCAGTTGCCATTTTCATCATACGGTTGACCAGTATAACGTTCGCACCATGCATCCATTAAAATGTTGGCAGGGCCTGTATCAAAGCCATAGACATTTTCAGGTTTGCCTGCAGGTAACATACTGACATTGGCGATGCCGCCCAAGTTTAAAATCACACGGTGAATGGTGTCATGTTGGAAAAGCGCTTGATGGAACGCAGGAACTAAAGGTGCGCCTTGACCACCCGCAGCCATATCGCGGCGGCGAAAGTCTGAAATCACAGGGATTTTAGTGAGTTCGGTAATAATATTGGGGTCGCCAATTTGCAGGGTAAAACCATGTTCAGGACGGTGGCGGATGGTTTGACCATGTGAGCCAATCGCCTTGATTTGACTACGATCTAGCTGATTCTTCTCGATCAATTCATTGATGCCATGACCGATCATTTGAGCTAAAGCAACGTCTGCCTTACCCATGCGATCAATTTCGTTATCATCAGGCAAAGTAAGTGCCATCAGTTCATCACGAAGGTCTGGGTCGAAGGGAAGTGTGAGCGTTGCATGAATCTCTAAAGGATCAAAAGAAGCAGCAACAATATCGACACCATCCATGCTTGTGCCGGTCATTACCCCAATGTAGATCGCTGTCATGATGATTCTTAAGCCTGCAATGTGCTGAAAAAGTGTTAGTATATCGCACAAATTGTATAACTGATCTATTTGGATTTTGTGATGTCAAATTTCCTGCCGGCTGAAGAACAACTTGCCCTCATCCAACGAGGCACACATGAGATTATTTCTGAAGAAGATCTTCTTAAGAAATTAAAGCAGAATCGCCCATTAAAAATTAAAGCGGGTTTTGACCCGACTGCACCTGATTTACATTTAGGTCATACGGTTCTGATTAATAAATTAAAAGTTTTCCAAGATTTAGGTCATGAAGTTTACTTCCTGATTGGTGACTATACAGCCATGATCGGTGACCCAACGGGTAAGAGCGCTACGCGTCCGCCGTTGTCTCGTGAAAAAGTTTTAGAAAATGCTAAAACTTATCAAGAACAAGTATTTAAGATTCTTGATCCAGCGAAAACTAAAGTTGTGTTTAACTCAGAGTGGTTTGGTCAAAAAACTGCTGCTGACTTGATTCAGTTAGCTTCACAGCAAACTGTGGCACGTATGTTGGAACGTGATGACTTCACTAAACGTTATAACAGCCATCAACCGATTGCGATTCACGAATTTTTATATCCATTGGTACAAGGTTATGACTCAGTTGCACTAGAAGCGGATGTAGAGTTAGGTGGTACAGACCAAACCTTTAACTTGCTGATGGGTCGTACATTACAAAGCCGTTATGACCAAGAATCTCAAGTGTGCATTACTGTGCCAATTCTTGAAGGTTTAGACGGCGTAAATAAAATGTCTAAATCTTTGGGTAACTATATTGCTGTATTTGATGCACCGGGTGCGATGTACCAAAAAGTGCTTTCAATGCCAGATGATTTGATCGAACGTTACTTTGACTTGTTGAGCTTTAAATCGATTGAAGAAATTCAACAGTTGCTCAAAGAAGTGGCTGAAGGTCGTAATCCACAAGAAGTGAAGAAAATTCTTGCACTTGAATTGGTTGAGCGTTTCCATGGCGCAGAAGCTGCGGCAAATGCGCACAAAGGTGCAGGCAACTTGATTACTGAAGGTGAACTTCCAGAAGGTACACCAGAAGTGACTATTTCTCGTGGCGCATTTGGTGGTGAGATTTTCATTACTTCTATTTTGCGTGAAGCGGGTTTGACTAAAAATGCAGCTCAAGCAAAAGATGCAATTGGTCGTGGTGCAGTGAAAGTGGATTGGGAAGTGGTTGATGCAGGTTATGCTGTGTCAGAAAACAAAACTTTGATTATCCAAGCGAGCAAAAAAGCGATCGCAAAAGTAACTTTTACCGACTAATAAATTCTTGAATTTTTAGTTAAGTTATTGAATTAAAAGCAGGCTTCGGCCTGCTTTTTTTTACCAATTAATATATTAATAATATAAATAAGCAAATTCAAAAAAAACCTTATAAAAACAACACTTAAATTTTGCCAAATGTGTTGCATTTCTTGAATTTTATGTATAAGATTTATTCATCTAGAGAGATATATACCATCTAGAGGGTACATAACGATAGCTCCACTTTTTATAAGTCTCTTCCCCAAGGGACTCTTTTTTTAGTGAGTTAACAAATAACTATAATAACTACACGATGGATCGACTAAAGATTCAATTCTAAGGGAAAGATTTTGGGAGAGATCTTTCCCTTTTTTATTTGTAAAATTGAGCTATTCCTTTCAAAAATCACATTCATTTCTGTATTAAAGACTTTAATTGCGCCAGAAAAAAAGCCCGATTCAATCGAGCTTTAAAATGTCTTTACTCAGATAGATGTTCATGGAGCTTGGTTTTAGGGCTTAGAGCCAAATTGAATGAAGCTTAATTTAGGTAAAATCCGCTTGACTAAAGTCCCCACTAAAAGTGCGGTAATAATGGTGCCTTCACGTACTCCGATGACTTGATGTAAGACTAGCCAACTGCTGATAACCGCAATACTGACCAAGACAATGTCGCCATAGGTTTTACAGTTGCCAAAATCAAGGCGATAACGAATAGCAATGGCTTGATAGAGACCTTCTGCGGCTAAGAGGACTAGACTGGCTTTGACCACTAAGCTCACACCTAAAGCGGTAATCAGGCAACTTGCCAAGCAAGCCAGGAGTTGAAGTGGGTAACTTTCTATGCTCCAGCCTTGGGTGAGCCACATTAAACCGTCAATAAATGCACCAAACAAAATTCCCACGGGTAATTGCAGCCATTGTATCCACTGAAAGCGTGATTTTAAGATCAGCATTTGCAGCAGGATCATGACGATGTGCATCAATACTGTTAATGTGCCGACGGTGAGTGGAAAGATATAGCTAAAGCTGTAGGGCACCGAGGAAATAGGGGATGTCCCTAAATTTGAATGTATAGAGAGTACGACACCAAAAGCCAATAATCCTAATCCGCTTAATAGTAAGAATAAGCGTGGAAAAAACTGTGTTGGCATCCTGCACCTAAAAAATAAAAAGAGTGTACGTAAAACGCAGCCTGCACTCTATGCGTCTAAAGCCCAAAAATAGTGGCTTTTTATGACTGTGATCGTTAATAGTGATTATTCAAATAAAATAGGCTGTATTTTTATCAGCAAAAATGACTAAGCATGTAATTAAAATGATTTTTGCAAAAACAGGCCTTATGGAACAATGGTCAAAAATCAAAAAAGAGCAACAACATGGCGTATTACAATACCGATAATCATGATGAACAGATTGATCGAATCTTGAGGTATTTATTTGACTACCAAACTACACAGCATAAAAGAGCATTATTTTGTGAGGCGCAGCAACAATTACATGATTTGGATATCGCAGCACAGTACCAACTATTTGCATTGGTACGAGAACAACTCCCTCGGCGTGCCAAGCTGCTATTTTCTGCCGAGGATTTCAGTGGAAAGCAACAAGTCATCTTGGAAGTCATGCAACATTTAGCATATGAACGTTAAAAGAATGTTGGTAAATATAAAAATGCAAGCTAAAAAATGTCTATGAAGCTTGAATCGGTGTGATGACACAAAAAAATGATGTGCTTTGAGGAAGAAAAGTAGACTAATGATTAATAAATAATCAAAGTCACTTTTATTAGACTTAAAAGCGCTGAAAAAGATTTGCTAGATATAAGAAATTTACTTAATTAAATATCGACTATTTGCTAAATATTTATAAAAAATGCCTCTGTACACGACAAATTTCATAGGATCCTTGTCCTATCAGGCTTTTTCTTTCTTAAAATTGCTAGCACTTTCTTAAATTCTTCTTTTTTTCCAAAACCAATCAAACGTAGAATAGCCATTTGAACATAGTCCAAACCGTAGCGAAATAAACTTACTGAAAGTCGTCCATGCTTCTTTATTTTTATCGCTTTTTTCCGATCATGTTGCCATTCACCTGTTAAATAGCACCAACAGAAACCGATAGCTAGCACTGCTATCAATTTCTTGACTCGTCTAGGGTGGGTCTGTTAAACGAGTATTTTCAAGATTGAATCCACGTCCTTTGAGACAACTAAATAACGTTTCGATTTCCCAGCGTAATGCATAATCACGAATAGCAGAAGCATTAAACATAGGAGAAACAACAAGTAAAAGTTCTCCATCTTCTAATCGTAGCGCACTAATATACAGTTTCACTCGACCAACCCAAATACGTCGTTTACGACATTCAGTTTGACCAACTTGAAGATGACGAAATAAATCACTAATTTTATGATTCTTGGCTAAGTGATTGGTCACAATAAAGTTTTTTTAACACGTATACAGAAGTTAATGTCATTTTCAATTAACCATGTAAACCATTTCTCACCGATAAATTCTCTGTCTGCAAACACATTCACAATACGATCTTTACCAAAAATGGAGATAAAGCGTTGAATCAAAGCAATACGCTCTTTTGTATCTGAATTTCCACGTTTATTGAGCAATGTCCAAACAATAGGTATCGCTATTCCACGATAGACGATGGCTAACATCAAGATATTAATATCTCGTTTTCCCCATTTCCAATTAGTTCTATCCAAAGTTAATTGGACTTTATCGAATGAAAATATATTGAAAATTAACTGAGAAATTTGACGATAATCGAAATACTGATCTGCAAAGAAGCGTTGTATACGTCGATAAAATGATTGTGGTAAGCACTTGATGGGTAAGGCTTTAGATGCAGAAGAAAGATTACATGTCTGTTTTTACAATTAATGCAAGCATAATCAGTGTAAAACATTTTGCATGTGACTTGTTCCACTTTAGATATTTGTTTAAGATGAGATGTAACTCATTGAAATGTGTCATCATATTCGTCGTCAGAAAACAAGTACTATGCCATTATTTCAATGAGTTATCTTTTTTGTCGTGTACAGAGATATTTTTTAATGATAAATAAAAAGCCTATTTTTAAAGAAATTTAGCATACGGCATAGTGAAAACAACAATAGAGCAATTACTCAACAATAAACATTAACATCAATTATTTAGATCATATTCAATTTTAATAAAAAGACAAATGTGTATTAAAAATAGCCATCATACGTCTATTTTTGATTACAAAATATAATGAGGGGATTGCTTCCCATTTCATACATTTTTCATATATAAAAAGACATACTATTTTTAAGGTTTTTCTAAACCAATTTTTTTACTTCATAATTTTTAACATCATAATTAAAGGTGAACCATGCAAAATAAGAAGCGCACCCCATTAGACGCGCAACAGTCCCATCTTTGGATTATTGGTGGTGGTATCGCAGGTATGGCTGCTGCTGCATTTGCAATCCGTGATGCCAAAGTCCCTGCCAAAAATATCCATATTTTAGAAGAACTCGATATTTCAGGTGGTTCGATGGATGGTGGACATACACCGCATGCCGCGCAAGCTTGGGTAACACGTGGTGGGCGAATGCTGACCGATGAAACTTATTTGTGCCTATGGGACTTATTTTCCAGTATTCCATCTTTGGAAAATCCAGACATTTCGGTGCGTGAAGAATGTCGTGAGTTTAATGAAAAAGTGAAAACCCACGCCAATGCACGGTTGATTGATGCCGAACATGTCATTGCGGATGCAGCAAAGCTTGGTCTGAATACGCTACATCGTGCACAGATGCTGCGCCTATTAGCTTCAAAAGAAGAAAAAATTGGCAGTCGCCGCATTGATGAGTTTTTTGATGAAACCTTTTTTGAAACCAATTTCTGGCGCATGTGGCGCACGACTTTCGCTTTTCAAAAATGGCACAGTGCAGCAGAGTTAAGACGCTATTTCTTGCGTTTTATTCAAGAATTGCCACGCATTCATACCTTAGCGGGTGTGAAACGTACCAAGTACAACCAATATGACTCGATGATTCTGCCCCTACAGCGTTGGTTAGTCGCACAAGGCGTCGATGTGCGTTTTGGACACTATGTCACAGATGCAGACTTCATTACCAATGCTGAAACTCAAGAACGCTACGCTTCACGCCTATATGTACAATTGCCTGAAGGCTCAGAGCAAATTAATCTGAAAGCCAATGATTTAGCTATTTTCACTTTAGGCTCTATTACAGCAGACTCACGTTATGGCGGTAATCATGACGTGCCTGCCCTTATTCGTCATCGAGAAGATCATGGCTGGACGCTTTGGGAAACGCTGGCACAAAAAGCCCCAGACTTTGGCCGTCCAATGACTTTTTATGGCAATGTCGATGAACATAAGTGGGAGTCTTTCACTCTGACCATGAAAGATGACGTGCTACTTAAACGTATTATTGACTATACAGGCAATGAACCAGGCACAGGCGCACTCATGACTTGGTATGAGTCGGGTTGGCATTTATCCATCGTGGTTCCTGCACAGCCACACTTTGCCGACTTACCTGAAGGTTTATATACCTTATGGGGCTACGGTTTCCAAATTGACCATATAGGCGATTACATCAAAAAACTAATGTCCGAAGCCACGGGGCAAGAAATCCTAACAGAACTGATTAAACAGCTCGGTTTTGACGACATTTTAGATCATGTTTTGGCAACGACTGATGTTACTACCGCCATGATGCCATACGCCTCTGCCCTATTCGCCTGCCGTAAACCGGGGGATCGTCCACAGGTAATTCCACAAGGCTCACAAAACTTTGCTTTCCTTGGACAGTTTGTGGAAATTGAAGATGACGTGGTCTTTACTGTGGAATATTCAGTTCGTGGGGCGATGCTTGCCATTTATGAATTTTTTGGGGTGGAACGTGAAATCCCTGAAATTTACAACGGTCTACTTGATCCCAAAGTGGGTTTAAAAGCTTTAGAAACAGTGTTCCACTAAGTTTTTAATATATAGCGATAAGAGCACCTTTATGTCGCCACTATTACATAGTTTAATTTAAGCAACGTTTGGATACACGAGTGTGGCAGGGATGCCACACGTTATCCATCATAATAGGGATGTTATGTATGGGTAACAAAGGCTTTTGCTTTCTTTTGGCTTATCAAAAGTAAGGGTATTGCCTACACAAACACCTTTTATACTTTATTGAAAGTTGAGGCCGTGTACGCACCTAATTTTAAATTGGATAAAAAGAAAAATTAGATAAAACTTTATATCTCATTCGTAAATAAATTGACTAATCAACATAGGAAAAACATCTCCACGTTTTAAATAATACTCCGAAACTGACTAAGTGCTTTTCTATCTTTTTCTCATGATTTTAGATTTCATAAAAATTACCTCTGTACACGACAAATTTCATAGGATCCTTGTCCTATCAGGCTTTTTCTTTCTTAAAATTGCTAGCACTTTCTTAAATTCTTCTTTTTTTCCAAAACCAATCAAACGTAGAATAGCCATTTGAACATAGTCCAAACCGTAGCGAAATAAACTTACTGAAAGTCGTCCATGCTTCTTTATTTTTATCGCTTTTTTCCGATCATGTTGCCATTCACCTGTTAAATAGCACCAACAGAAACCGATAGCTAGCACTGCTATCAATTTCTTGACTCGTCTAGGGTCTGTTAAACGAGTATTTTCAAGATTGAATCCACGTCCTTTGAGACAACTAAATAACGTTTCGATTTCCCAGCGTAATGCATAATCACGAATAGCAGAAGCATTAAACATAGGAGAAACAACAAGTAAAAGTTCTCCATCTTCTAATCGTAGCGCACTAATATACAGTTTCACTCGACCAACCCAAATACGTCGTTTACGACATTTAGTTTGACCAACTTGAAGATGACGAAATAAATCACTAATTTTATGATTCTTGGCTAAGTGATTGGTCACAATAAAGTTTTTTTAACACGTATACAGAAGTTAATGTCATTTTCAATTTCGTCGTCAGAAAACAAGTACTATGCCATTATTTCAATGAGTTATCTTTTTTTGTCGTGTACAAAGAAAAAATGCTTAAAAAATAGGTAAAAGTGCAATTTTTTTAGCAAAAACGCTTATAAAAAATACATACGTGAAAAATATAGTGAATTGGGGGTTGCAATGATTCTGAAATGCTCTAGAATGCACCCCATACCGACGAGATAGACGGAAACGAACGAAACGCGAAGCGTTGAATTGTTAAGTTTATCGAAGTCCAGCTTCTAGCATTGACGAGATGTTAGAAAGATCATTAAGAGATTATGAAGAACAACTTGTGTGGATTTTTACTGATTGATTGATCGAAATTATTTTCATTGATTGATGGTAGAAATTACTCGAAGTTTATTTGAGCAAATTTTTGTCAGTAATT
>NZ_VOYF01000033.1:0-11992 GCF_013420775.1 Acinetobacter sp. YH01010
AATCATTTGAATGATTTCTTCTTGGTCTACGTGCCATAAAATACTCCATATATTGATGTTTATAACATCATTTGAGGAGCAGAATATCACTTATAGGAGTTGTTCAAATTTACGGATCCATCTCTGTATAAAATGATTCAAGCACTAAAGTATGCATTAGCATCATCAATTTTATTAATTTCAACAACACAAACATACGCAAATAATGAATGTACAATTTCTTATTCAACTAATGACACTTTAGATGCACTGATTAAAGAAAAAAAGTTTGTATTTGATAATTACGATAAGGTCTGTAAATTACTGCGTTCAGCAAATGCATCAGTTGATATTGTAACAACGGGGCAGATTTCTCCTTACCAAACTAGTAGTGCAGTACAAATTAGATTGAAAGATTTAGAACTTAGTAAACAAGGATTGAATCTTTATTCAAAACATCACATTTGGTTACGTTACAACTCTGAACGAACATCGGCAGCTCAAGAGAAGGATATATATGGCATAGCAATGGTAGCGCTAAATGATATAGATCAAGATTTAGTAGATGACTTAAATTTACAACGGGCAGCACTTAAAAGATACATAGCTAAAAAGTAGGAAAATGATTGGCATAACCTACCAAAACAACCTAAAAACAGCTCAAATATCGTGGAACATAAAAAAGCCGAAGTTTTGATACTTCGGCTTAATCATAAGTTATTGAAATATAACACCTACCTAAACACCTGTTATTCCAAAGTAGAAATGTCCTACCTAATAACCAAATAGAAATGTCCTATATGGACATTTCCAAGTCAAGCACAGGATTTAGATTTCTTTGTTCAATAACAGCTTTCTGAGCTTTACGACTCGGCATATTTTTCCTGAGACGGGAACGTTTATTTTGTTTTTCCAACTCTTCATGCTGTTGCTGGATATGCGCCAGAACCGAGCCTAATCTTTTATTCTCAACCACTTGATTCTGCTGTAGTCCAGCCAGTTTATTGAAGACACTATAGTTGATCTTCCGTCCTTCATGCATGATCGCTACAGTGCCATCCGGGTACTCCAGAAATGAAATGTATTGCCCAACAAGCTTATGATTTAGCTCTGTCGGTTCAAGCAGATAAATACACTTGTCATACGTGATGATGAGGTTCTTCGTGACCTTACGCGGTTCCTGCCAGGTGAATATATCCTCCAGCTCAGCATCAGATTCTGTTAGCGGACGATGTAAGTTCTATGAATTTCGCGCACACTTGGCAAACTTCTGGTTGAACTGCTCAATAAAGCAGGGTAGCCAGGCATTGGCTTTGGCAATTGAACTGATGCCTTCCAGACGCATCTCCTTGATCAAACGGTCTTGAAGGGTTCTATTCGCGCGTTCTACGCGACCTTTAGCCTGTGGTGAGTTGGCAAAGATAATATCAATCTTTAACTCATTCAGAATCCGGCCAAATTGCGTGATTTTGCTGTCCTGGCTCGATTTCTAGTTCACTCGGAATACCGAATGTTTATCGCTATATATAAAAGGCCAGAGGCTTGCCGTATTGTTCAATGTAGACTCGGGGGAAAGAATATAGTCAAAGGTCGTTTCCGTCTCACAAAAGCGTAGATGTAACAGCTTTCTAGTGGCATCATCGAGATAAACCAGCAAGCAGCATTTCGCGGAACGGCCTTCAAACCAGTCATGATATGAGCCATCAATCTGGATCAGCTCACCGAAGCAATCCCGGTTATAACGTGGCTGATATGGACGTTTAAGGCGCTTGGATCGTGGAATCCAGAGGTCATTGCCGTCATCCAGCTCCGAAGCGTTTCTAACGGGATATTCAGGTCAAACATGCTGCTGAGTTTTTCATGCGCCAAGTTGGGTCCAAATCCAACCAGATGTTCAGGAATAATGGAAAGACATCTTGATTTTAATAAATAAAACACTCGTATTAATTTTCATTCATTTTTTTAGTTGCTTTATAGATACCAAATCGTTTCACCCCAATCACTTTCCTGTCTTAAAAGTATTTCACCTTTCGCAAAGTAACGTTATCGCGATTGATTTGCAGGACTCCACTAATTGAGGTAAAACGAAAGTGGGTTGATTATGTCAATCAATATCGGCGCGGTAAAATGGAGCAGTTGAACGTGGTAAGGCTTGATGACCACGTATTTGATCCGCGATTTTCTCAGCCATCATAATGGTGGTTGCATTTAAGTTACCTGTGATAATCAGCGGCATAATCGACGCATCAACAACACGTAAATTTTGCATCCCATGTACACGACCTTGTCCATCGACTACCGCCATATCATCTTCGCCCATTTTACAACTACAGGATGGATGATAAGCAGTTTCAGCGTGATTTCGCACAAATTCATCTAATTCAGCATCGGTACTCACATCTTTTCTAGGGCTGATTTCTTCGCCTCGATAAGGATCAAGTGCAGGTTGGTTCATAATTTCACGAGTAATCCGGATAGCGTCACGAAATTCCTGCCAGTCTTGTTCGGTCGACATGTAGTTAAATAAAATACTTGGATGGTCGAAAGGGTTTTTAGATGTCACATGTACTCGACCGCGTGAAGGTGAGCGCATCGAACCGACATGGGCTTGGAAGCCATGCTCTTTGACGGCATTACTGCCATTATAGTTAATTGCAACAGGCAAGAAGTGGTATTGAATATTTGGCCAAGCAAACTCTTTGGAGGATCGAATAAAGCCACCTGCTTCAAATTGATTGCTTGCTCCAATCCCTGTTCCGTTAAACAACCACTCTGCACCAATTGCAGGTTGGTTTTGCCATTTTAAAGCAGGGTAGAGAGAAACAGGTTGCTTACACTTATATTGTAAGTACATTTCTAAATGGTCTTGCAGGTTTTCACCGACACCCGGTAAGTCATGCACCACTGGAATGTCGAGAGACTGAAGTAAAGTACTTGAACCAACACCCGAACGTTGCAAAATTTGCGGTGATGCAATCGCTCCAGCACAGAGTAGGACTTCTTTATTGGCATAGACCTGAAGTAAGTTGTTTTGATTAGCACCTTGAATATATTCAACACCAATCGCTTGTTTGCCATTGAACAAAATTTGATTGGTCATGGCATGGGTGATAATGGTTAGATTCGCTCGACCTTTGGCCATATCTAAATAGCCACGTGCTGTGCTTGAGCGTCGACCTTTGGGGGTCACGGTTCGATCCATTGGGCCGAAACCTTCTTGTTGATAACCATTTAAATCATCAGTGCGTGGATAGCCTGCTTGCACACCTGCTTCAACCATGGCATGGAATAAAACATTATTGTCTGCTTTAGGCGTGGCGACAGAAACAGGGCCAGCATCGCCATGATAGTCATTGCCACCAATATCACGGGTTTCTGCTTTTTTGTAGTAAGGCAGACAGTCGGCATAGCTCCAATTTTCAAGGCCTTTCAAGCTAGCCCATTGTTCTAAGTCCATGGCATTACCACGGATATAGCACATGCCATTAATGAGGGACGAACCGCCTAAGCCTTTACCGCGACCACATTCCATGCGGCGGTTATTCATATGAGGTTCTGGGTCGGTTAAATACGCCCAGTTATAACGACGACCTTGCAAGGGATAGGCTAAGGCAGCAGGCATCTGAGTACGGAAGTCGATACGATAATCGGGACCACCTGCTTCGAGTAAGAGCACGGAAACATCTGGGTCTTCGGTTAAACGAGCAGCCAGTACATTACCTGCTGAACCTGCGCCAATAACAATATAATCGTAGTGTTGAGAATGCATAATGATCCTTTTTCTATGGCAGGGCCACGTTGCATGAGAACGTGGCCACATGTTGAGTTGAGGATGAAAAAAAAATAAAAAGGAAGTAAGGATTTAGCTAGCTAAAATTCAGACTTTAAAAAATACTTTGGTATTCGCCTAGTTCAACTTGAACCGATTTGATGCGGGTATAGTGTTCAAGTGTGGTAATGCCATTTTCACGTCCGACCCCTGACTGTTTATAACCACCCACAGGCATTTCAGCAGGGGATTCGCCCCAAGTATTGATCCAGCAAATGCCTGCCTCAAGCTGATGAATAATGCGATGAGCTTGGGAAATATCTTGTGTGACCACACCCGCAGCTAAACCATAACTGGTGTTGTTGGCACGTTGAATAGCTTCTTCAATACTGTCATAGCTTAAAATGCTCATGACTGGACCAAAGATTTCATCTTGCACAATGTGCATGTCGTCATGACAGTCGGTGAACACGGTAGGTAAAACATATGCGCCCTGAGCAAGTGCTGCTTCAGTTCCACGTTGTCCACCAATCAATAAAGTCGCACCTTGTTGTTTGCCTGACTCAATATAAGACAAGACTTTTTCCATATGCGGAAAGCTGACTAAAGGTCCAAAGTTGGTTTCAGCCTGCATCGGGTCACCTATGCGGATACGTTTTACACGTGCAATCACAGCCTGTTCAAATGCAGCCTTGAGGGTTTGTGGTACAAATACACGGGTGCCATTGGTACATACTTGACCTGAGCTAAAGAAGTTCGCCATTACCGCAATATCGGCTGCGCGATCAAGGTTGGCATCTGCACAAATAATGAGAGGTGATTTGCCACCGAGCTCCATGGTGACTTCTTTGAGACTAGAAGCCGCAGCACTGGCCATAACCTTTTTACCCGTTGCCACACCACCTGTGAACGAAATTTTTTGAATGTCGGGGTGTTCAGTCAACCATTGACCCACTTCAGCACCAAAACCTTGTACCACGTTGAAAACACCAGCAGGTACGCCTGCTTCAGTGTAGATCTCTGCCAACTTTAAGGCGGTAAGAGGGGTCACTTCGCTAGGTTTAAAAATCATGGCATTCCCTGCGGCGAGAGCCGGAGCTGATTTCCAAAGTGCTATTTGGATTGGATAATTCCAAGCACCAATCCCTGCCACTACACCTAAAGGTTCACGGCGTGTGTAGAAAAAACTACTTTCACGTAGTGGTACTTGTTCACCTTGAATGGCCGTTGCAAGTCCTGCGTAGTACTCTAAAACATCTGCACCAGTGACAATGTCCACAGTAGAAGTTTCACTGAAGGCTTTCCCTGTATCGAGTGTTTCAAGGCGAGCTAACTCGTCATTACGTGCGCGTAAAATATCGACTGCACGACGTAAAATACGGGCACGTTCGACCGCTGTTTTGGCAGCCCATTCACGCTGCCCTTGTACAGCACTTTGCACTGCTGCATCGGCATCAGCTTTGGATGCTTGCTGAATAGTGGCAATGACCTGACCTGTAGCAGGATTGATACTGTCAAAGGTTTGATCACTGGTGGCATTGAAATATTGTCCGTGAATATAAAGCGAGTGAAGCTGTACATCATTCATTTTGTTGTTCCTGCCGTATCTGTTGAATTAAGCGAAGTTGCATATCGACATAGTCGTATGCAATAGAACGTGCCAAATCACGATCAAATGCTTGATGACCACTTAAACTCCCACGTAACCATAAGCCATCAATCAGTGCTGCTAACCCTTTAGCGGCTTGGCTTGCTTGTGACTTCGGCATGAGCTGCAAGAAATGAAACTTCAAATTTGAATAAAGACGTTGGTCATTAATTCTTTGCAGTCGACCTAAGTCGGGTAGGTGCATACTGGCAGACCAAAAATCCAGCCAAACCCGCATAGCAGTGTTGTTGACCTGACTGATGTCAAAGTTGGCATCAATAATGGCTTTGAGCGAATGTTCTGGACTGGGCTGCGCCACCTTTACTTTATAACTCGCCGTGGTCTTGGCTAAGACATTGAGCATTTGACGCATGCAACTGTGTATGAGACCTTGTTTATCACCAAAATAATGACTCACAATGCCGGTAGAAAGCTGTGCTTTTTTTGCAATTTGAGCAATGGTGGTATTGGATAAGCCCACTTCATAAATGACTGCATAGGCAGCATTAATGATTTCTTCACGGCGCTCATGCTCAGGTTTTACTCTACGTTTATTCATGACAATCCAAAACAATTTGCCTTAAATTTAAAGGTGTTAGATTCAATAACTTACATGGAAAGCATCATAGCATTTTTTTATAATACTCATTATTGATTGAACGTTCAATCAATAATGAGTACACTTATGGTTAAATTCAAAGCAAAGTACTGCTAAATTGCTTTGGATGTTCCACATAACTGTTTATTTATCAAAAGGATGTAACATAAGGGTTTAATTGCAGAACATCATTCAGAAAAGTGAGCTGATGAGCTATAGGTTTACGGTTTTATACTTTTTTCGAGTTGAGAAAGCTCTTATAGTCATTTTGAGGGGAGATATGTGTAGGATTCCTATCAAAATATCAATGAACAAGGGTGGCTCACATTTTAAAACTGTGTAGAAAATGCACCTCATAATTGATTTAGACCTTCGGGTTTAAAGAAGATAGCGTTTTTATTTCTGATAAAAATACTGTCGTTTTCGTTAGTCGATTTTTAAGCTCTCGACCACGAGAAGTTTAAAAATTGTCTTTTGTCTTTTTTATTTACTTTCTTGAGGATTGTATGGCAACAGATAATCCAAGAGCAGTTGATGATCAAACATTAGCGCCTAAAGACCGTTTAAATGGTGTGGTCTTTTATATTTCAGCTCTCATTATTTTAATTTTTTCTGTTACCACCATTTTGTTTAATGACTTTGCTAACCGAACCTTAAATATGGTTTTGGCTTGGGTGAGTTCAACTTTTAGTTGGTATTACTTACTCGCAGCGACCTTGTATATGGTCTTTGTGATTTTCATTGCCTGTTCTCGCTATGGCAATATCAAATTAGGTCCCAAACATTCCAAACCTGAATTTAGCCTTTTAAGTTGGTCTGCAATGCTGTTCTCAGCTGGGATCGGCATCGATTTGATGTTCTTCTCGGTGGCGGAACCTTTATCTCACTATATGCATCCACCTGTGGGTGAGGGGCAGACCCTAGAGGCTGCACGTCAAGGCATGGTGTGGACGCTGTTTCACTATGGTCTAACGGGATGGTGTATGTATGCCTTGATTGGCATGGCATTGGGCTATTTTAGTTATCGCTATAACTTACCACTGACCATTCGATCTGCTTTATATCCGATCTTTGGTAATAAGATTCATGGGCCGATCGGTCATAGTGTCGATACCGCTGCGGTCATCGGTACTATTTTTGGTATTGCTACGACCTGCGGGATTGGGGTAGTACAACTGAACTATGGCTTACATGTGTTGTTTGATTTACCTGAAAACCTTTGGATGCAAACCGCATTAATTGTGGTTGCGGTGGTAATGACCATTATTTCAGTGACTTCAGGGGTGAATAAGGGACTGCGAGTTCTCTCCGAGATTAATATTTATGTTTCTGTCGGCTTGATGCTGTTTATTTTGTTCTTAGGCAATACCGAATTTTTACTGAATGCTTTTGTGCAAAATATTGGGGACTACATTAACCGTTTTCCAAGTATGACTTTGGAAAGTTTTGCCTTTGAACAACCGAAAGAATGGATGAACAGTTGGACATTGTTCTTTTGGGCATGGTGGGTGGCTTGGTCACCATTTGTAGGTTTGTTTTTAGCACGGATTTCACGTGGTCGAACCATTCGTGAGTTTGTTAGCGGAACTCTCATTATTCCTCTGTTTTTCACACTCACGTGGTTATCAATATTTGGAAATAGTGCACTACATAGTGTGATTTTTGATGGTAACTTAGCCCTTGCACAGAGTGTGATTGCAAATCCTGCACATGGTTTTTATGACTTACTGGCTCAGTATCCATGGTTTCCGTTTATTGCAGGTGTAGCCACAATTACTGGCTTACTATTTTATGTGACCTCGGCGGACTCTGGTGCGCTGGTGTTGGGTAATTTCACCACTCAATTTACCAATGTCGATCATGATGCACCGCGATGGTTGAGTGTATTCTGGGCCATAGCGATTGGTTTATTAACCCTTGCAATGTTGATGGCTAACGGGATTACGGCACTACAAAATGCCACAATCATTATGGGGTTGCCGTTTAGTTTTGTGATGTTCTTGGTCATGGCAGGTTTGTATAAGTCATTGCGTTTAGAAGACTATCGACAAGCTAGTAGCAGTTTAAATGCTGCACCCGTGGTGGGCAATGTCGACATCCTCAACTGGAAAAAGCGTTTGTCCCGAGTCATGCACCATCCAGGAACAACTGATACTCGGCGTATGCTCGATGACATTTGCCGACCTGCGGTAATGGCCGTTGCAGAGGAAATGCAAAAACGAGGTATCGACATCAGTGTTCAAGAGAGTGCACTAGAAGAAGACCCAAATCTATATCATTTAGATTTGATGATACATTTGGAAGAAGAACAAAACTTTGTCTATCAAATTTGGCCAGTGCGTTATATCGCTCCGACCTTTAGTGAACGAGGCAAACTGGGTAAACGCTTCTACTACCGTCTTGAAACTTATTTGTATGAAGGTTCTCAAGGCAACGACCTTGTTGGTTATACCAAAGAGCAAGTGATTAATGATGTGCTGGATCGTTATGAGCGCCATATGACCTTCTTACATATCAATCGAATCAGTCCAGGGAATCGTCCCTTATTTCCAGACCCTCAAGGATAATTAGGAGGAACCATGTTGACCTCATATTTACATGCTTTTGCTTTGTTTTTCTCATTGCTGAATCCGTTTTTAATGAGTATTTACATGATTGGCATGATTCGGAACTCCGAAGCTAAAGTGTTTAATAAAGCCTTGATTCAGGGCTGTCTCATTGCTTTTATAGTATTTATGCTGTTCGCATGGGGTGGGGAAGCGATTTTTAGTAAATATTTAAATGTACGCTTTGAAGCCTTTCAAATATTTGGTGGTCTGATCTTCTTGGTGATTGGTTATCGCTACGTGTTTCAGGGAGCAGATACCATTGGTGAAATGCGTGGTGCGCCTGAGCATTTGGCAGGAACCATTGCGATGCCTTTTATGATTGGTCCAGGAACCATCAGTGCTGTTGTGGTGACAGGTATGGCACTGCCAATCAGCGGCGCAGCGATGATTATTTTTCTGACTTTGGCGTTGACCTGTGGCTTGATGATTTTAATGAAATTTGCGCATGACCATTTGCGTTATAAGCATGCCAAATATATTGACCGTTATGTTGATATTGTCGGGCGACTGTCAGCCTTACTGATTGGGACTATTGCGGTAGATATGATTATTAATGGGGTTTTAGGTGTTTTAACAGAAACGTACTGACATACTCCCACCACTTTCGCTTAGCTTAAGTGGTGGATTCTAAAAGACAATACTCTTAGGCGACTTTTTTTTGCGGATTTCACTTGTTTTTTGCTTAGTAGGTCGACCTTTACTACACATCTTCCAAAAACATAACTGTTAGTCCTACCGCCCACCGATGTGTCTGGCTGCAGATAAAGTTCGACCTGATGCTGTTTAAAATCAGCTGCGAAGATTCTGCTGGTTTTTTACTGCAAATTCATATTTAAATGATCATTAAGTATTGTGCTAATCTGGACAAACAGTTATTGCTCTTTAAGATGATTAATTAATCGTTCATAGTCATTTTTAGAAAGTTTACCAATGTAAGTTAATTTTGTCATATCAATTGGCAATTGATATGTCTGTACAGTATCAATCCATGATTTTTTACTTAGTCCAACCGATTTCCAATCTGTAATTTCAATATATTTACTTTTAATAAAGTCAGATTTATTGTCATATTGACTGCTTAAACGGAATACGATGTAGTCTTTTTTTGTTTGTCGAATATATAAAACAGGACGGGTTTTACCATCTGCTATGTCTGTAAAACCAACGTAAGCCCAATACAAGTCCTGTGCCATTAGTATCCACCATCATCATTTAAAAACTCTTGAGCAGATTTTGTATCGGATACTTTTACACTCGGAATATTATGGCTCAGGGCTATGAGCTGTGCTGTATTAAAATCATCATCACTTATTTGATTACTCACAGGAATTCGACCTGTTTTAGCAATTTCAGCCATAACCATACTAAAAACAGATGCAGGGGTTAGCCCAACTTTTTTGATTATGTACTCTGCTGATTCTGAGATTGCCTCATCCACAGTATATTGAACTCTTTTTTTAATTAGCGTAGACATTTAACACCTCTTAATCTTTTCAATGCCATTTTACGGCATAAAGTGACACCAAACAAGTAAATAGTAAGTGTCCATTCTTAATAAGAATTGGTGTCCAAGTAGCTGTTGATGTGCATCATAGACCGGACATTTTTATTAGTGAGAATATAGACACTTTAAATGGGTTCTAACAGACTGTGTTATTCCTAAGTAGAAATGTCCTACCTTAAAACCAAATAGAAATGTCCTATACAGGCATTTCCAAGTCAAGCACAGGATTCAATTGCGTTGTTGAATTGCTGTTTTCTGTGCACGTCTACGTGGCATGGATTGAGAACGACTCCGTTTGTTTTGCTGTTCTAATTCTTCATGCTGTTGTTGAATATGCGCTAGTACAGAACCCAAACGTTTATTCTCAACGATCTCTCGCTGGTTGAGCTGACTTAATTTATCGAAGATACTGTAATTGATTTTTCTACCTTGGTGTTCAATGGCTACCGTACCATCCGGGTATTCCAGAAACTCAATATACTTGCCGATCAATCTTTGATTTTCTTCTGTTTTTTTCAGGATATATACGCATTTATCATATGTAATCGTCAGGCTGTTTGTAACTTTGCGAGGTTCACGCCAGGTAAAAATATCATTTAACTCGTCAGCGGTTTCACTGACAGTCCGGTGTAGATCCTTGGGATTAATGGCCATCTTGGCAAATTTACGATTAAATTGCTCAATAAAGCAGGGCAACCATGCATTGGCTTGCTCAATCGAACTAATGCCTTCCAGACGCATTTCTTTAATCAGACGGTCTTGAAGCGTTCTATTGGCTCGTTCTACACGGCCTTTAGCTTGTGGTGAGTTGGCGAAGATGATATCGATATTGAGGGTACTGAGCACACGTCCAAATTGCGTGATCTTGGTGTCTTTATTGCTGCTTTGATTCACCCTGAAGACTGAATGTTTGTCGCTGTAAAATGCTAAAGGCTTACCGTGCTGTTCGACATATAAGCGTGTTGAAATCATATAGTCAAAGGCTGATTCTGATTCACAGAAGCGTAAATGCTGTAATTTTCCTGTGGCATCATCGATAAATACCAGTAGGCAGCACTTGGCAGAACGGCCTTCAAACCAGTCATGATATGAGCCATCAATCTGGATCAGTTCACCGACGCAATCTCGGTTATAACGAGGCTGATACGGTCGTTTCAGACGCTTGGCGCGAGGAATCCATAAATTAGCTGCAATCATCCAAGAACGTAGTGTTTCCACTGAAATATCAAATCCATGAACAGTGGTGAGCTTTTCATGCGCTAAAGTGGGTCCAAAACCGTGGAATTGCTCAGCAACAAGATTGAGGCACTTGAGCCTGATTTCTTCAGGAAGCCTGGAGTTGCTGGTTTGGCCACGTGCAGCATGTGCTAATGCAGCTGGGCCTTGAGCTTTATATTTCTGCAGTAATCGTCTGATTTGACGTTCTGAGATATGAAGTAGCTGAGCAGCCTGAGGTTGAGTTATGCGTTGATCGCAGATTTCCTGCAAGACCGACAATCGTTTAAGTTTTTTATCCGACATAGACACCAACATATCAAACCGTCCGCTTCGATAATCGCAAAAGCGCATATTCTAAAAGCGGACATTTTTACTTTGGAGAAACCGGACATTTCTACTTTGGGCTTACAGACTGATTTCGTATAATATAGATTATGTTAAATAAATAACACATGTCATTTTGTTCATTATTTCTGATATAGATTAAATGGCACTGTTGCAAATAGAGATTTGAGTCGATGATGTTCCCTTTAAAAAGTACTTAGAGACCGAAAACCCTGTTGATTAGACACACTTCACCCTGAGGCTGACCATAATAAAATGACGATGCTTGTCCTTTACGTAGTGCTCGCATGACTTCAATACCTTTAATTGTGGCATAAGCCGT
>NZ_VOYF01000034.1:0-11535 GCF_013420775.1 Acinetobacter sp. YH01010
CTGTCCAGTGCCCTTCGCAGCCGCACCAACTAGATTTCTCACGTATGCAGCTACACGGTCTTTAGCAATGAGATGGCTGTCTCATGCACACGAACCGAAAAAAAAAGTTTAGAAAGTTTTGCTCGTTGCACGATTAACACAACAAAGCTCATTTCATATTTTGGCAAAGCCATCGTCTCAGGCTTTTTTAAACTTGGCAAATTTTCAGATGTTTTCGCGCACGCAGATCGCAGGAACTCTTATTTATATTCCTGCCATAAAACAGCTGTTTACAAGGAAATTTGCACAAAAATAATCAATAAAAATATATGTTTCAAAGGGGGGCTTTTATGGTTATGGAAAAAAATAGTATTTTGAGTAAAAAACACCCAGTTCTAAAATGAGAATGGATCATTTTTTTAACGATTTATTATCTAAAAATAAGAAGAGCACTGGATGTGCTCTTCTTGGAATTTCGCATAAGAGATTTTATGTTAAATACTTAAAACATCATGCTCTTTTATTTCTAAGAGGCTTTGTTGCAAAAATACCTAAAACTATGATTTTATTATACTTATTTTTTATTAAAATTTTCTTAAACTCCTTAAAAATAAGTATTTTGCAAAATATTTATGCAACAAAGCCTATACATAAGAGCAAACGATCTTCCAACGGTAATTTATGCGGTCGTCCTTTACCAATATGACGAGGTAACTGCTTATTTAGCTCGGCCAACATCAGGTTAAATGTAGCCCAACTAACACCGGTAAGCCTACGAAACTTAACGTCTGATAATTTTTGAATATCTTTGAATTTCATCCAAGGATTATCCTTTGAATTAAATAAGTTTGCTGATTAATTTAAGATCAAATAAATTGTACGTTTTTTGATTTATGACGGAAGTCTATTAACTATATATTATTTCTTAAAAAACTATGTAATATTTAATGGAGTTAATAGGTTGAAATTATGGTAAATGAGTCAAGTGAAAATTTTTAAATATTCTTTTGTAATTTTAGCTGTAGTCTCTGTTTCCGCATATACCATGAGTGATCGTCAATCCACACAGTTTCAAGTCAAAATGCAAGTTACAGAAATTTGTGAGATTGGAGCAGGAGGCTCTTCGGATATTGATTTTGGGACTGTGACTCGTAATGCACAGAATGTTCAAGCGACAGGGAGCTTAAATGTTCATTGTACTAATGGTACTCCCTATAATATTGCTTTAAATAGTGATGGTCGTTTGAAGCATGCCAATGATATTTCCATACAAATTCCTTATCAGCTTTATCAAGATGTTGCCATGAGCAAAGAATGGGGCAATATTGCAGACAATCGTTTGTCACAACAGGGGACAGGGGAAACACAAAATATTAAGATTTGGGGTAAGGTTCCCAATGCTAATGTTCCTGCTGGGAAATATAGTGACACAGTAACTGCGACGGTTACCTATTAATTTTAAAATAAAAATCAATAAGTTAGAGTTACTGTAATCGTGTCAGAGTATTGCCCAGTACTACTGATGGGTTGAGCTGGAACCGTTGCATATACAGGTATATTATGATTATCTACAGAGTAAAAGGTATTACCTTGCCAAGGTTGATCATCGTGTGCGTTCCTAGAAAGGTTGTATCGGATATAGTTTCCTAAAGCATTTCTCATTCTTCTTTGTGTGCCCTGCGCATTGATGCCATTATTTAAACTGACTTGCATAATAGTGCCAACGGGACAGGCTAACTGTATATTTCCTGAGCTTATTAACGGTGTCTTCAGTTGGTCAACCGCACCAAAGTTAATATCTGTTGCCGACTGAATTAAGCAACTATTTTCATAATATGAGTTAACAATTAAATTATTATTACCAGTATTCGAATTTGCAAGGGCTTCTGTATCCGTTGGTACTTCTGATCCAACCTTGTATGCAGAATAAAGTTTCAATCCAATACTATTCGTTTGATAGTATGCTGCTGGTACGTTCTGTCCAGGCAACACCTGACCATATAGTTTAAGCCGAGTACTGACATTTCCAGTTCCTGCTTCAAACTGGAAAGTTTGGCATTGTGCTTGGTTTTTACGTTCTGAATCAGGAATCTTAAATGTTCTTGCTGCATCAGAATATAATTCATAATTGAGTAATGCTCTTACAGGATTATAAATAATCATACTTCGAGGAGTACTACCTGCGGGATCAAAACTATCAGCCACTAAACATAGCTTATACGTTACAGGCTGGTTTGAATTAAAGTAACAGTCAGCAATAACATCTGTTGAAACAAGTGCTGAGCCTTGAGCATTTGATGTTCCTAAACTTAACGTTGCAGACTGCCCTAACCAACAGCTACTAGCATAAGCAGGTAAACAAAAAAGAATAGATACTAGTAAGAATAAACTTGCATAAATAAAATATTTCGTTGAATCACTCATTTTAAACAAGTCATTGCAGTTTATTGACATACCATTCGCCCCAAATCACTAAAACCTTTTAATGTTGTAAGTTCAGGCAGTATCACTCGGCACTGCTTAAGTTGATTGCCTATGTAAAGTGTATTATTTTTTAGGTTATCGATATACACAAC
Source organism: Acinetobacter sp. YH01010 (assembly GCF_013420775.1). Classification (NCBI taxonomy): domain Bacteria; kingdom Pseudomonadati; phylum Pseudomonadota; class Gammaproteobacteria; order Moraxellales; family Moraxellaceae; genus Acinetobacter; species Acinetobacter sp. YH01010. Next base: position 2,556 of record NZ_VOYF01000034.1, read on the forward strand.
TCCATCGTGAGCCACAATAGTTGTGGGTTGTTGTTGCTGAATCGGTTCTTCTTGCCATACAGAAGTTCCCACGTTCACATTTTGTCCCTGTAAATCTACTACTTGAAGTTGCACAGATTTCACTTGATACATCGGGAATTGTACAAAAACGCCACTCGATTGGCGTGGTACAGCATTTTGTTGCGTTTTTTCAATTTTTAGATTAATTGGCAAATCAAGCGTATCTATAGCGATACTATTATTCTGATAAGGGTTCAAATAATCGAGTAGTAGATAACCTTTTTTATTAGTTTTACCAATTAAACGATTCTCTAGTCGTACAGGCACATCAGGTATTTGATCTGTTGAAACGATAGCAAATGAACCACTGCTTAGGCGTTTAGGTAAGATAGCATCTTTCAATAGTACAACCCCGCCATTCACTGAAGCATAAATACTGGTATTACTTTGGTCTGAGGTCGTATGTTGAACGTTAAGTTGGGCCAAGCCATAACGACTTAAATAATCCAGTTGCCCCTGAAATTGTGAGTATAACTCAGTATGATTGGCCCTTGCTTGCCAACCGAAACCACCTTGGTCTTGATCCACAGAATGTAAGACGTTCAGGCTAAGTTGATTTTGATCATTACTACGTTGAGCTGTGATAGTTGCTGAATTCCGTTTCGCCCATGGAATATTAAAGGACAGGTAGTAACTATTTTCTTTATTTAGTAAGTCCCTGCTATAACTTAAATTCAGATTCATTCGTCGAGGGAAAATATAAGACCAGTTCAATAGAACATATTCGTTGCTGGACTGATCCTTATACTCTTGTTGAATATAGCTCCCTCCTAACTGACCAAACTTCGTATTTAAGCCCATGTAAAATTGATTGGATTGGGTTGCATATGAAGCATCATTTAAACTAGCGATATCACTGAACTGCCCATATTGACGTAATCCATTATAATTTAAGCTAAACAATGCTGAGTTCCAACTATAACCGAATCCAAGCAACTGTCCCGTGTTTTCAGGTGTATAACTATGGGCATAAGAGACATTGAATTGACCAGCTTGTCTCCCTAATTGGTAAACACCACCTAGCCCCACTTGCTGTAACTTTTCAGTCAACTCAGTATGGGTCTCAACAGTCAATGTATTGCTTAATCCATAACGATAACTACCACTTAATGCTAAATCATCAGCATAATCAAATGAAGATATGCCATAATTTAATTTAGGATAACCAAGGTTAAATGACCAATCATTTAGACCCCGTGCCAGTAAGTGATTTGCGCGATAGAGTGAAAAATTTTGGACTTGTTGTTGGCCATTGATGTCAGTAATGACCATTTGTGCATTGCCAGCACCTGTAATACTCGGTGTAGTTTGAATATCAAACTGCCCTGGCACTACATTCTGTGATGATTGCTTGATTCCATTAATGATAAGGTCAATCTGTGAAGGGAGTGCAACCTGCCCTTTAAAACTCATTAATGGGGTTGTAACCGTATAAGGCTGTAATGCGAAATTTTTAGCCAAACTTAGACCACTAATCCGAGTAGAGCGTGTCCACGTTAAAGCATCACTTTGCGCATCGCCCAAACGTAAACGAAGCATTTGCTCTGGGAAGTCTTTCTCCCAATACGTATCTAGAATTTGACGATCAGTAAACTGATTATCTTGATATTGATAATTACCTGAAATACTCAGTACACCATTGAATAGACCAAAATAACGAAGTTCATTCCATCCATTAAATGAAAAATGATCATCAGTTTGTTGTGCAAAAGCCGTATAGTTTAAAAGTAAGCCTTGTCTTTCTTGCTGGGGATTAACCGTTGCTACAGATTTAGCTTGATAACTATATTGGTTTTTTGCACTTAATAATTCAATAGGGACTTGTATGGTGATTTTCTGGTTTAGATTGTCATATTGATAACTTAGCCCGTTAATAGCATCTAAAGAAATATAGTTTGTTTGGTCAACCAAGACTTGAGGAGCACTACTTTGAATTGAGAGTTTGTCTAATGATGTCACATCTATATAAAGCTGTTTATCTTGTTGTAAAAAATGTCCTATTTCTGGTTGTGCTGATTGATTTAGTTCGACATCTAAATATAAATCTTGCTGCATATCTTGAATCAGTTTTGGATCGCTGACTTGTGCAAGTGTATTGGGTGCCACTGCAATGATTGCTCCTGCAAATAGCAAATCACTAATCTGTACACTCACAAAACCACTCCAAAATTGATGAATACATCAATGTGCTACTTGAAGTATTTGTTCACGTACATCCATGTTCACAACAGCAACAAACTTTCCAGTCGGTTGAATATTCAGTTGTTTAGGGATAGGCCATTGCATACTCTGACCATTTAGAACATAGCCCATCAGTCCCATTTGAATTGGTGTCTTTTTACCTTGAGAATCTACATAAGCAAACTGGCTAAAACGCTTATAACTTGTAGTTTTATTGATGACTAGTAATTGATGATCCGTATATTTAAATGTCATGCCTTTTAAAGAAGTTAAGCCTTGATCTACAGCATTTATATGTGATGTTTTAAAGAAAACTGGGATCGAATATTTCAGCAAAAGCTGCAACCCGCTTTTCTCTTCAGTTTTTGGATTAGGTAATTCATCGACGATGAGTCGATAGGCTTGTTCAGATGAAAGATTGTTATTTGCGCTACGAATCAAGCGAACTAACTGTCTTTGCCCAGCAGGTATAGTCAATACCATGGGGCTTGCTATCAGATCTTTTGTAGGTGTAATAACATCTTGATTATTATTTTGTGTCCAATAATTTACTCGGACTTGGCCCCGAATTTCGTCACTTCCTGTATTGGTTAACCAAAGCTCTTTAACTTTTTCCTGAGGGGAAAACTCTAATAAAATAGGCGCAACCTGCAAGCTTGCAGCATGCGCCTGTATCATAAAAATACTCGTTACTAGACAAACTAAACTGTACTTACGTAGTAGATTAGAGCAACGTATCGGATTTCTCATATTGATATCCTTTAAATGAAGAATATCTTTACGATAACAAATATTAATATGTTACCGTGGCTGTAACTGTATCTTTATAGTTGCCTGCACGAACATTTGTTGAGCCAACGACTTTAGCAATTACAGGGATTGCTTGTACGTTACCTGAACCATTGTTTGCATATTTATTGTCATTGTTATCCCATGGCTTATTGCTATCTTGGAATAACTCATAAGCAATACTTGATAATGCATCTTTTTCATTTGTCATCTTACCACTACCTGACAGACCTACACTGTAGGGTGTCTGATTTGTACAAGTTACATTTAGGGTTCCTGTTTTGTCACTTGCAACACTACCGCTATTTACTTTACCAAAATCAATCTCTGTTGCATTGATAGAACATGTAGAAAGAACTTCAATTTTTACATCAAAAGTTGTTTGTGCCTGCTGTGTGCTTGCTGCTGGTGTTTCAGCACTTGCTTGTCCAGCTAAAAGTAAGTTAGTAGATACTAATAATGCAGTAGTGATAAATTTTTTCATTTAAGAATTCCAAGTATTAAATCCGATAGCCCAAAAGCAATCGTCATAAATAACATTGCTTTCACCTTTTATTTTTTATAGGTATTAAAATCACGTCTATAAAAATAAGTGTGAAATTTATCACTTTTTATATTTTTTTCAAGTTTTTTTTTTAACCAGCCATTCAGCATTATTAAATGTATTCGTCATTACTCTACTTTTTATAAAATAATGAGGCATATTGAAATTAAGTTTTTTGATTCAATGGAATGGGCGTTATATAATAAAAAATGGGAGCCTTAAACTCCCATTTTTTTATTATATTTTTTAAATTTTAAGTATGTTGAACTGTCAATTTTAAACCTAAAGCATTCACAACACGGTTGATCGTATCAAAACGAGGCGTTGAATCTTGACGAAGTGCTTTGTAAAGGGCTTCTCGTCCAATACCTGCTTCTTTCGCAATTTGGGTCATACCTCTTGCTTTAGCAATTACACCAAGTGCGTGCGCTAATTCAGCAGGATCATTTTCTTCAAGAACCATATTGAGGTACATTACAATATCTTCTTCAGTTTTGAGTGACTCAGCCATATCAAAACTTGGTAAATCAGCTACTTTAACCATTTTAATCCTCCAACGTTTTTGATAATTTGACTGCACGATTGATGTCTTGTTGTTGAGTTGATTTATCTCCGCCACCAAGCATTACAATCACTACGTCACCATGTTGGATGTAATACATCCTCCATCCTGAACCGAAGAACTCTCTCATTTCCCAAACACCATCTTGGAGAGGTTTAATGTCTCCCCAGTTCCCACGTTGAACCTTATCTAATCGGCGATTCAAGCGAATGCGGGTCATATTGTCTTTAATACCATCCAACCATTCATCAAATTCTGGTAGACGTTTAATTTCAATCATGAGGATTCCTTTTCTTCTCACTATATTGTATTCGATCGAATACATAATGCAAGATTTTTATCCCAAGAGTTGTCCGCAGAAATTGGGGATTATTTCTGAATTGTGACCCTTGATAAATCAGGAAAAAACGCAAAAAAGAATGTTTTTTGATCAATTCTATTGGCTAAAAGTTACAGTTTTGATTAAAAAGAAACCGACTTGTTTCCAAGTCGGTTTTTTGTGGTTTTTCAGGGGGGTGAAAAAATTTTAACTATATGAAAAACAAGGATATTTTAAAAAGCATTTCGTATAAGCTCTATTATGTTAAATGAATCTTTTAATAAGGACTAAATTTATAGCCAAAATGATTTAGACATACCTTAATTCCATTAAGTGAATAGTCCATACATCCGTTATGAATACACTTATTTTCTGAAAAGCCTTCATGAGCTAAAACAACTAAGAATTGTTTAATACTGTTTATTCGGTTTTGGCTTAATACTTGGCTCATATCTGGAATTTTAATTCCAAAAATTGGGCCTGTTGGTGTTTCTGGATAACATTCAAAATACCAAGCTTGCTGACACTCGGTACAAACATAATAAAACTCACCATAATCAAATTCTGGTTTAGCTTCCTCACATGGAGGATCTTCAATGAAGTAGTGAGGAAACTTATACTTCATATTGTAGTTATGACTGAAAACATCTGAAAAACTAGTAGGACATACAAAAAAATTATCTACAGATTGGCATTCACACATATTTTTTTGTTCTTTAAAGTTTATCTAAAATTAACATAATACACGTTATACGAAACGTGTTATAATTTACCTTGAAATTCATATACTTATTTCAAAGTTTATAGCCCATCTTCCCCAAGGTGGGTTTTTTTTATGATTTTTCACGTTCCACGCCTACTATTTAATCAATGTTTCACGGTTTTAATAAGCCTTGGTAAACAATTCAACCTCTAGTCATCACTTAAAACAGCATGTAGCACTCGGCCCAATAAACCTCGTTTTTTAGGTTCCGGTGTTATCGTAGCAGCTTGCTGAATAGGCTTATTTTCTATTGCTGTAATTTGTTCGGGCTGTACAATTTCTTGTAAGTCTGTAGTTGTACGGATTTGTTCATTTGTACTGTAATCCTGACTGTCAGGCTGAATATTTTTAGGTGTATAGCCAAGTGCTAATGTTAGGTTGTCAATTTTATCTTTAAGTTGCTCAATCTCTTTGTACATACGCCTTTCACGTTCTTCGGCAACTGATTTATCATGTCGTAATTCTTCAATCAATTGCTTGTACAGTTCAACTGTAGTGTTGTCAGTTTCCTTACTATCAGGCTTACTGTCAGCCTGACTGTTAGGCATACCGTAAACACGTTGCATTTCACTAAAATCAATGACTTTTCGATTCTTAGAGTCAATTTCATAACTAATAGAACCATTCTTCATACGATCATAAATAGATGTACGAGCGATTCCATATTTTTTAGCTAATTCCGCAACAGTAAATTTAGGCATAGTTCTTTAATTATGGTTTTAGTCCGTCATTACATGAACTGTAATGTACTTAAACGTTAAAACCTAGATCTTTAAGATGTGGAAGAAGTTGTTTTTGTTGTACTGGATCTCTGAGCATATCTTTAATTTTAATGGCTAACTCTTCATAGCTTTCACCTTGATTTGCTAAATGAGACAGTTCATGTAGGCGAGATAATTGATTTCCAAATAAGTTAATTTGTGAGTCACTCATTTGATAAAAAGACTGTTTGAGAGAGTTAGTTTGCTTAGAAGGTCGAGCTTTAGACTTTATAGAAAATTGAATATCAGTGATAACTCGACCTTTCTTAAACTGTTGATAATCAACACTTATATCAGTATGTTTGTTAATTTCATTAATTGCTTTGTCTAAGACATTGGATTTGAAATTAGACATAGTTGAATACTCTTCAACACTAAGTCCAAGCTTTGATCTCAAGTCATTGATGCTGTATTTTTCTGTCTTAGTAACGCTTAACCACTTAATAATAAGTTCATATAAGCGAATACTATATTTACTTTTAAAGTCTGAAACTTGTTCGATATAGTATTTTGTAAATTGCTCACTCAATTTGCTTATTAAGCTAATTACTTCATGACTTAGATATAAAACAATCAAACCGTTATTATCAACATACGTTACTTTATTAACCCAATTGGCAGTCGAAAGAGCCTCTATCCCCTTATACCTATCTAGATAACTAAATTCTCTTCGTTTTAATGTCCTAGCAGCATCTTTAAGCAAGGCATAAGCATTATTACTATCGACTTTAAACTGATGAATATAGTCACTCACTGATACTTCTATCGGGGTATCAGGGGAAAGCTTTTGTGATTCTCTAGCTTCGACTATAGCTAGAAGCATTATTCTTTGTTCTATCAATGATAAATTGAATGAAGCATCAATCAGAGCATTATCTTTTACAACTAACTTATTAGTATTTGTCACAATTCTAAGCTTATTTATTAATCTACATAGGTTATATACCGGCTATTTTAAATAGTCAATAATTTAACTATTCAAATACCCCTTAAACCTATCTTTATAACCCCTTAAACCTATCTTTATAACCCCTTAAACCTATCTTTATAACCCCTTAAACCTATCTTTATAAGCTATTAAATTATTTATTTACAGTCACTTAATGAACTATAAAAGCATTTAAAAACATTAAAAATAATTAAAAGCTTAGGGAATGAAAAATTGCCCTATGTTTTCGCTACGCTCAAACTCTATTGAATCTCGCTTTCGCTCGATTCGAGGGGCAATTTTTTGCCTAATCTCGTTGTGACTTTAATAAAAAACAAAAGCAACAATGAATTCGCTTCGCTCATAAGTTTTTTTACTCGCTTCGCTCGGTCTAGAAATCACTTTTCTATAAGTGATTTCCTGTTTTTGAGATTTTGATACTAAAAAATTGTTTTTCAGAGAGTCTAGGCGCGATTTTTCGATGTTCGCTCGTAGACACTCGCTCTGATATAGCGATTTAACGCAAAAATATAGGGGGTATGCGCGATTTTTTCACTGATTACTATGAATCCTATGTCGATGAGGAAAACGTGCTTAAAACGCAAATGATGAGCTTTCAGGAAAAGGTAAGGCGGCCTCCTAAGGAGACCGCCTTGTTTTTTTGATTTTCCGTGTTCAAATTCACGAAACTAACGCGCTTAACGCTAATCATTTATTGAGTTCGCGACTAGAACGAACTCGCAGTTATCAACTTACGACATTTTCACTGTTTCCAGTGGAAGCGACTCTCATGGATCCTCCATCAAGACTAAGCTGGTCCTGACTTCTACACATCACAAAGTACACACTTCAAATTGTGTTTTAGTTCCACAATCACGATTTTATATAACATCATCCCACTAGAGCCTTGCGGCCCATCATCGCAAAAATCAGTCAGCAGCAGATCCGTCTCCGGAACAACTGGGTTATTTCAAAGCGCAAACTTCAACGTAACCAGCGCTTTTCTTAATGATTACTCATGAAATATTATTCATCCGAGCGCTACATCAGGATGTTTAACGTTTATTCACTTTCTTCCGTGCCAAACAGGCTTGCCGCATTTCATAGCGGCCGAGGTTGCCACACCTCTCCCCTGACAAACTTTGTTTTCTCAGTCCGGTTATGCACCGTATTGCCTTTCGTTCACCCACCCCTTACGTTTTTATTCGCTCGAAGTGACCTAATTAATCTGTAAATAAAACCAAATTAAATCTATTCAGCAACTCTCCCTCTCTCATTAATAAAACCTTATAGCACTCTCGCGTAGTGTTTTCGGTCCAAAAGCCTATAGTGTGGAGCCACCACATCTAATCATTGGCTTGAGAGATTCCCACTTTAGCGTTAACAGTCTTTGTCTATTTCGAAAGAAATAGACGGTCAGTACGCTTATCCGTTCCATCTGATATCAGCCATTCCTTTTTTTTGGGATAAGAGTTCCAAAAACTCCCATTATTAACCGATATTAAATTTCATTACGGGTAAAGCACTTAACCTACGCAAAGCAACATGCTTGATCCAATCTCTTGGATCTCCTTAGTGTCACTGTTACAGGCTTGAGCTATCCATAGATCTCAATAACTAATCAAATATGTCATCACGACAAATCAATTTGGTTAATCATTGAGTACCGAGCAGTCCAGATTTCTCCTCGTGCCCCTAGTACCTCGCGATACTCTCATAAGCCCACCTGTGCGCAACGCATACCGCCCTGTTAAGGAATTGAAGCGGTAAACGTGTGTTCCTAACGCATCTATCATTCCATGAAGATACTCACACTCTCTGTTAAGCAGGGTTTGCCCTTGTCACCAAGGGTCCCGTTTCAGTGTCGCCCAACTATTTGATCGGCTCACAACGATTTCATACGTCACAGCCAATTAAGAGTGATTGGGTCAAAGAACAGAATCTCACTGTCCAGTGCCCTTCGCAGCCGCACCAACTAGATTTCTCACGTATGCAGCTACACGGTCTTTAGCAATGAGATGGCTGTCTCATGCACACGAACCGAAAAAAAAAGTTTAGAAAGTTTTGCTCGTT
>NZ_VOYF01000035.1:0-10741 GCF_013420775.1 Acinetobacter sp. YH01010
GAGGAATTGCCACAAGATACGATAAGCTAAAACGTAACTATCAAAGCGCTGTTGCTTTAGCTTGTATATTTATATGGTTGCCTCTTTAGCTCAATTTATCGGCTGTAAATGTCAACACACCCTAGTTTTTTTGATCAATACTGATGCTAAAATGTGCTTTTATGGCGCAATCAATTGCTGAAAAAGCATTTTCATGCCTTCACTGGCGCCTGCTTTAATCAATTGATATTGCTCAGGTACACGTTGATAATCTGCTTTCGGATCGATATAAAATGCACGGCAGTTGGCAGGGATTTCGTGAATCAATCTAGCCACAGGATAGACAGCCAGACTCGTGCCAATCACAATAAAAATATCTGCCGTTTGCACACTCACACTGGCATCTTCATAGGCAGGAACTGCTTCGCCAAACCAGACCACATGTGGCCGTAAAGGATATCCCTCAGGGCATTTGTCGGTGTCTAAGTTTAAATCTGCACCTTCAATGGGAAACAATTCCTGCGTATATTGCGCCTGAGGGCCAGAGCTTTTTGCGTAACGAATATTTCCATGCAGATGTAGTACATTTTGACTGCCTGCACGTTCATGTAGATCATCAATATTTTGAGTAATGACTTGTACATCAAAAAAATCATCGAGTTCAGCAATTAATTTATGCGCTGCATTTGGCTCTGCGGCTAAAATATGTTTACGGCGTTCATTATAAAAACGCTGTACTAAAGCGGGATCGCGTGCCCAAGCTTCAGGTGTGGCCACATCTTCAATACGATGCTGTTCCCAAAGACCATCACTGTCACGGAAGGTATTGATGCCGCTTTCTGCGCTCATGCCAGCACCTGAAAACACCACAATTTTTTGCATAGATATTTAGCCTTATATTTTAATTGATGAGTCCAATGCGTACGGTTGCATGTATTGAATGGATGATTCAGCGAATTTACTGTACTCAAAATATAGCGATTACTTCAACTTAGTTGATGCAATTCTTGTAGCACCCAATCGACAAATTTTTGTATTTGTGGTGAGCTGTCTTGGCTCGAGTGGACTAAATAATATTTTCGGCTACCGTGCAGTTTTTTATTTGATGCAATCACCAATTCTTTTTTTCTCAGTTCAGCTTCAATCAGCATTTGTGGAATAAGTGCCATACCCATGCCATGACTGGCTGCCACAGAAAGCATGGAAAATAATTCATGTCGCTGACCATCAAATGGTTTGGGATGCTGAAGCTGATGGGCTTGAAACCATTCTTGCCAAATACTTGGACGGGTGGTTTGCTGTAATAAGGGCAATTGAAGCAATTCTTCATCGCTTAAATTAAAACTGTGATCACCGGTCATTTCCGCATGGGGAAAGTTGCTTTTAATCAATTTGGGGGAACAAACGGGAACCACTTCTTCATCCATTAAATAATGCCCTTGAATGCCCGGCCAATGCTCAATTTGTTGCTGAGTTCCTGCAAAAATCGCCGCGTCAAAGACATTTTCATTAAATAAAAAGGTTTTAGTACTGGTTTCCAAATGCACTGTAATTTCAGGATGTTGCGCATTTAATTTATGTAATTTTGGCAACAGCCAACGTGTGGCAAAGGTTGGCACAACGCCCAGCTTTAAAGTACCGCCCAAGCCTTTGTGCATCATAATATCTGAAGTGCTTTTTTCGATACCTTGCAAAAAGGGTTTAATACTTTTTGCATATTGCTTGCCTGCTTCTGTGAGATCGACACCGTGACGTGTTCTGCTAAATAGCATTACACCTAAATATTCTTCAAGCTGTTGAATTTGGCGCGACACGGCACTTTGCGTAATAAATAACTCTTGGGAAGCATGCGTATAACTTGCGTGTTTCGCAGCAGATTCAAAGCAAATTAAGCTTTGCAATGACGGAATATTGCGCCGCATAGATAAAGTCCTTTTTATCGATAGGTATCACAAAATGGCATATAAGAATGATTTTCATATACCACTATAGTCTATAAATAAAGCAATCCGCAGTTCAAATCAGTGGCTAAAGTGCTTAACACGCTGTGAGCCAAGCTTAGGTATGCGAAAGGCGCATATCTACATGCAAATTAATCGTTTGAATGAATCACTTTTCACACATAGCATCAAATAAAACAACGAAAACCTGAAAAAGCAGAGGATGCGATGAATCAAATGGTCAATGTAAAAAAGGCAAAAGTACAATTTAACTGGCAAGACCCGTTTCTTTTGGAACAGCAATTAACTGAAGAAGAACGCATGATTCGCGATACTGCGCATGCATACTGTCAAGAGCATTTACAGCCACGTGTACTGGAACAATTCCGCCATGAAAAAACCGATGCATCTATTTTCCGAGAAATGGGCGAACTTGGCTTACTTGGCCCAACGATTCCAGAGCAATACGGCGGCGCAGGTCTAAACTATGTTAGTTATGGTCTCGTTGCGCGTGAAATTGAATATGTGGATTCTGGCTACCGCTCAATGGCCAGCGTTCAAAGTTCTTTGGTGATGGTGCCGATTAATGAATTTGGCTCTGAAGAGCAAAAACAGAAATACCTACCAAAACTGGCAACAGGCGAATACATTGGCTGTTTTGGTTTAACTGAACCAGATCATGGCTCTGACCCAGGTAGCATGATTACTCGTGCAAAAAAAGTCGAAGGTGGCTATCGTCTCACGGGTGCAAAAATGTGGATTACCAACAGCCCAATTGCCGACGTGTTTGTTGTTTGGGCGAAAGAAGTATCGCATGAAGGCAATGTAGGTGACATTCGTGGTTTTATTTTGGAAAAAGGCTGGGAAGGGCTATCAGCACCAGCGATTCACGGTAAAGTTGGCTTACGTGCATCGATTACCGGTGAAATTGTCATGGACAATGTTTTTGTCCCTGAAGAGAACGCTTTTCCAGAAGTACGTGGTTTAAAAGGTCCATTTACCTGTCTAAACAGTGCACGTTATGGTATCGCTTGGGGCGCAATGGGCGCAGCTGAATTCTGCTGGCACACAGCGCACCAATACACCATGGACCGCAAACAGTTCGGTCGACCATTGGCGGCGAATCAGCTGATTCAAAAGAAATTGGCGGATATGCAAACTGAGATTGCCTTGGGGCTACAAGCTGCGCTTCGCTTTGGACGTATGAAAGATGAAGGTTTAGCTGCAGTAGAAGGCACATCACTCATTAAACGTAACAACTGTGGCAAGGCTTTAGATATTGCCCGTGTAGCGCGTGACATGATGGGCGGAAATGGTATTTCTGATGAGTTTGGTGTTGCCCGCCATTTGGTTAACCTCGAAGTCGTCAACACTTATGAAGGCACACATGATGTACATGCACTGATTCTAGGTCGTGCGCAAACAGGCATCGCGGCTTTTGGTAACTAATTGAATTCAATATCAATAAGGTGCTCTACATAGAGTGCCTTAGAGACTTTTTATGCAAAAATAAACTTAATCAATAAAGGATTCATCGTGAAACACTCTTGTAACTCTGTGCAATAGCCTGAGCAGTGATGAAATAAAAAGAATAAAAAAGGCAAATGTGCAGACATAGGAATGCCGATGACTCATTTGGGAAAATGAGGAACAAGGAAATGAATAACGAAATGCAAAACGGAGCAGGAACGCTCAAATTGCCTTCTAACGTGGGCACGATGCATCGTATTACCAGCAACACTTGGAAAATGGCCTTTATTTTTGCCTTTATTTCATTGGTGATTGATGGTGTAGACATTATGTTGCTGTCATTCAGCCTCACCAGTTTAAAGGCTGAGTTTGGTTTAAGTACATTTCAAGCAGGAATGCTTGGTAGCTCTTCTTTAGCAGGGATGGCGCTAGGTGGTATTTCTGGTGGATGGGCGTGCGATAAATTTGGTCGTGTGAAAACTATTGCTTGGTCAGTAGTATTTTTCTCAATCATGACATGTATTTTAGGCTTTACCCAAAGCTATGAACAATTTTTAATTTTACGTTTTATTGGCGCTTTTGGTTTGGGTTCACTTTATATGGCGTGTAATACGCTCATGGCAGAATATGTACCAACCAAATACCGCACAACGGTACTTGGGACTTTGCAAACGGGTCAAACCGTGGGGTATATCGTTGCAACGCTGATGGCGGGTGCCATTATTCCAGATCACGGCTGGCGCATGCTATTTTATGTCACGATTATTCCTGCTGCTTTTGCCCTTATCTTTATGCGTTTTGTTCCTGAACCAAAATCTTGGCAGGAAGCAAAAATTGAGCAGCTAAAACGCCGTGAATTAAAACTTGAACCTGTACAGCAGCAAGCTGCAGTCAATCAAAATGCACCTTCTGAAAGTATTTATAAACGTATTTTTGGACACACTAATCATCGCAAAATGTTCTTCTTTTGGATGTCGACCGCTGCATTTCTACAATTCGGTTATTACGGTGTTAACAACTGGATGCCAACGTATCTAGAAACCGAACTCAGCATGAACTTTAAAGCCATGACAGGCTATATGGTAGGTGCATATACCGCCATGATTCTGGGCAAAATTTTAGCCGGCTATGCCGCTGACAAGTTCGGACGTCGTATAACCTTTGTGTTTGGTACGGTAGCCACGGCAGCATTTTTACCGATCATCATTTTCTATAACACACCAACCAACATTGCCTATTTACTCGTAACTTTCGGTTTCTTATACGGTATTCCATACGGTGTAAATGCAACTTATATGGCAGAAAGTTTCTCTACGGATGTGCGCGGTACAGCCATTGGCGGTGCTTACAATATGGGGCGCTTAGGCGCAGCCATTGCACCAGCAACCATTGGTATGATTGCCGCAGGCGGATCGTTCACTATGGCCTTTATTGTGATGGGTGCTGCTTACTTTATTGCAGGTGTTATTCCAGGCTTGTTCATTCGTGAACGTCAATATGACCCGCAGCAAGCATCACTTTCTTCAGATGCGGAAAAAGAAAAACTGGCCAGTTTAGATATACATGTAGCTGATGCAGAGCAAAAAGCGTCTGCAAAAACTGCAACAGTAAAATAATTAAAAAGATCTGTGCCATAGCTCAATACTATGGCACATCTGGAGTGAACTATGGGTGCATTAAAAGGAATTCGTGTATTGGACTTAAGCCGTGTTTTAGCAGGTCCTTGGTGCGGTCAAATATTGGCTGATTTAGGTGCAGAGGTAATCAAAATTGAGCGTCCTAAAGTCGGGGATGATACCCGTATGTGGGGACCACCTTGGATGCCAAATCAGCAAGGTCAAGCGACGAAAGAATCAGGCTATTACCAATGTGCGAACCGTAATAAATATTCTGTAGCCATTGATATTGCCAGTGAAGAAGGGCAAACCCTAGTCCGTGAAATTGCCCAAACTGCAGATGTCGTGATTGAAAACTACAAAGCAGGTTCACTTGCCAAATATGGTTTGGATTATGCATCGCTCAGTGCGCTAAATCCAAATATCGTATATTGCTCAATTACAGGTTTTGGTCAGGATGGGCCTCGCGCGGAAGAACCGGGCTATGACTTTATTATTCAAGGTATGTCCGGCTTAATGAGTATTACTGGTGAATCTGATGATGTAATCGGTGGCGGAGCACAAAAGGTGGGGGTCGCTGTAGTCGACATTCAGACCGGACTGTACTCAACGATTGCCATTCAGGCGGCATTGTTGGCGCGGCAGCATACTGGACGCGGTCAATATATTGATATGTCTTTACTCGATGTACAGGTGGCAGCTTTAGCCAATCAAGGTATGAACTATTTGACCTCAGGTAAAGCACCCAAGCGTATGGGAAATAATCACCCGAATATTGTGCCGTATCAAACTTTTAAAGCCAAAGATAAGGAGTTTATTATTGCCTGTGGTAACGACAAGCAATTTAAAGACTTGTGTATTGCGATTGGCTATACAGAACTGTTAGATCAGCCGAACTATTTACGTAATCAAGATCGGGTAAAACACCGTGATGAATTGATTCCATTATTGAGTGCCTTTTTTCTGACTCAAGATGCTCAAGTTTGGGTCGATGCGATTCATGCGGTAAAAGTGCCAGTCGGTGTAATCAACTCTGTAGACGACGCATTAAATGAACCACAAATTCAACACCGTAACATGGTAGTGAATATTCCACATGCTTTAAATCATGATTTTAAAGTGATTGGTTCACCGATGAAGTTATCTGATACACCTGTGGAATACCGTCATGCACCACCACAGTTAGGACAGCACACGACAGAAATTTTGTCCCAATATAGAACTGAAGCTGAATTAAATGAATTGGCTGCACAAGGTATTATTGATCAACTCAGTCATCCTGCAGCTTAAAATTTCCTAATTAAATTTTGGAATAGACCTCGTGCATAAATCATTTTTTGAACTTTTAAAATTCATGTTTTAAATTCCCTCTCCTTTCAGGAGAGGGTTAGGGAGAGGTTGTTTTATGCTCAATCTTACAGAGCATGCTCCTCATCCCAAACGGAGATGGGGCTTTTATTGACAATTTAAGTACCGATTAATGATTATTTTTTGCTTTTTGAAAAAGCACTAATATTTGGGCATTAAAAGTATCGTCAAAATTAAAAGTTTAGACCGAAGGACTCCAATACTTCGGTCTTTTTGATCATGCCGCAAGTAAGGCTTTTGCTGCTACACGGTGTTTGGCCTGAAGTTCATCGACATCAACATTGACCAAGCTTTGATTTTTGACGACCCAATCACCTTTGACCATGACATGTTCAGCACGGTCTGCACCACAGAGTAGCAAAGCAGCGATCGGATCATGTGAGCCTGAAAAACGAATGTCATCTAAACGGTAAAATGCAAAATCAGCTTGGAAGCCTTCAGCGATATGCCCCAAGTGTTGCTCACGCCCCAACAGCTGTGCTGAGCCATGTGTTGCCCAGCTCAATGCAAGCTCAGGTGTGATCTTTTCTGCACCATATTTTAAGCGCTGTAAGTACATGGCTTGACGCGCTTCAAGTAGTAAGTTTGATGCATCACCCGACGCTGAGCCATCTACGCCTAAACCAATTTTGCTTCCTGCTTGGGTTAAATCGAGTGTTGGACAAATGCCAGAGGCAAGGCGCATATTGGAATGTGGGCAATGGCAAATTCCTACTTTGGCTTGTCCTAAACGTCGAATTTCATCTGCATTAAAATGAATGCCATGCGCTAACCAAGTACGCTCATTCAGCCATCCTACACTTTCCAAATAATCAACGGTGCGCATGCCAAACATCTGTAGACAGAAATTTTCTTCATCTATGGTTTCTGCCAAATGCGTGTGTAGACGCACATCGAGTGCTGCTGCAAGTTTGGCACTTTCACGCATAATGTCTTGCGTCACTGAAAAAGGCGAGCAAGGTGCAAGGGCAATATTCACCATGGCGTCTTCCTGCCGTTGATGATATTTCGATACTAAACGTTCAGAGTCTTTTAAAATGATATCCATGTCCTGAACGGTATGCTGTGGCGGGAGACCACCGGCATCTTCACCTAAACTCATCGAACCACGAGTAAGCATCACTCGTATACCTAAGTCTTGTGCTGCATTAACTTGTACATCGATGGCACGGTTCAGTTGATTTGGAAATAAATAATGATGATCCGCAGCGAAGGTACATCCCGACAGTAATAATTCAGCTAAAGCCACTTGAGTTGCTAAGTGTAATTGTTCTGGGTTTAATTTTGCCCAAATTGGGTACAAAGTTTTTAGCCATGGAAATAATGGTGCATTGACCACGGGTGCCCACGCACGTGTCAGGGTTTGGTAAAAATGATGATGGCTATTGATCAGACCTGGGAGCATAACCAAATCTTTTGCATTAAATATTTCGTCATAAGCCTGACTGGGCAGCCCATTTAGCCCAACTAGCTCAATAATTTTTCCTTGAGAAATCAGTACACTACCACGAGCGTCCTGATTATTGGCAGTAAATACCGCAAGCGGATTTTTTATCCAAACTATAGTCATAACAAGATCTTGGTCAAAGGAAGCAACTGGTTTTGAGCAATTTCCATACCACTGAAATTTTAAAAATAGGAACTTAAAGCTGATTTCCAGCAATATTTAGGCTGCATACCTATAAATTCATCATAAAAAACATGTATTTATTTAAGAATGGTTTTTCCTGTTCTAATTTTTAGAAAGAATCTTTAAAAACTTAGCAATAGACCAAACAGTTAAAGCAACTTATTTATTGCATGGCGAACATCGATAAGTGATGAGGATCTTTGCATTATAAATAAGTAATTATTTATTTAAAAAAATAATGCTACTTATAATCAAAAATATTTTTTTTAAATGTGGTTGGGTTTAATTTTATCCAAAATAACATTTTTAAAATATATTCTTCATTTTAAATAGTATCGCATCAAATATATTTTAAACACTGTGGGGAAATAGAATGAGTTTTAAAATAAAAGCATTGGTCAAAACGATTTTAGTCTTCTCGACAGTTGGTATGCTGGGTTTGAGTCAATCTTATGCAGCGGAAAAGGCCGCTTTTGTATATTTGGGTCCAACCAGTGACCACGGATGGTCATATTCACATGAACAAGGGCGCATCAAGGCAGACAAAGCTTTAGCTGGAAAATATAAAACCACGTATATCGAAAATGTACCTGAAACTGCCGATGCAGAGCGTGTTATCCGTAACTTGGCACAACAAGGCAACAAAGTCATTTTCGGTACATCCTTTGGTTATATGAACTCGATGGAAAAAGTTGCGAAACAATTTCCTAAAACAGTCTTTATGCACGCAACTGGTTATAAACAAGGAAAAAATTTAGGTGTGTACGAACTTCGAACTTATGAAGGTGCGTATATGCTTGGTGTGGTTGCGGGGCAAAAAACCAAAACCAATACCATTGGTGTAGTCGCGTCATTTCCAATTCCCGAAGTCGTTCGAAACATCAATGCCTATACCTTGGGCGCGCAGAGTGTAAACCCGAAGGTCAAAACCAAAGTAATTTGGGCCAATACATGGTTCAACCCCGGTAAAGAGCGTGAAGCAGCATTGGCATTAATCGCTCAAAAAGCGGATGTGTTGATGCAAAATACCGATTCGCCTGCTGTAGTACAAGCCGCACAACAAAAAGGGGTGTATGCATTTGGCTGGAACTCAGATATGAGTAAATTTGGACCGAAAGCACACCTTGCAGCAGCAGTGTTACATTGGGAAAAAATCTATGAACCTGTGATGAAACAAGTCGCGGCAAATACATGGAAGCCTTCGGCGATCAAGTATGGCGTAAAACAAAGTGCTGTAAATATTGAAAACTTTGGTCCAGAAACGACGGCTGCGATGAAAACCAAAGCCATTGCAGTACGTGATTCATTACGTACTGGGGCATTACATCCATTTACAGGACCGATTTATAAACAAGATGGCAGTCTACTGGTCGCAAAAGGCAAAACATTGACGGATATCGATTTGTCTAAAATGAACTACTATGTCAAAGGTGTAGATGGGTCACTACCTAAATAAGAATTTGATAAACAATACATTTTAAAATATTGCAAGTTGCAAGAGAGGCAACTTGCTCTACATAGGTCGAGTGATTATGAGTATTCCCGTAATTGATTTAGCGCAGGCATTGACGCCTTCCTCAGCCAATATCTCGGATGTGGTAGAAAAGTTAAGAGCGGCAGCAACCAGTTCAGGTTTTTTCTATGTAAAAAATCATGGAATATCATTAACGCTGATTCAACGTCAGTTTGAGTTGGCAGCTAAAATTTTTGCATTGCCATTGGCAACAAAACTTAAATATGATCAGAGTTTGAATGATAGCCATTTGGGCTTTGAACAGCTTGCAGCGCAAAAGTCAGACTACAGCGCAAAGCCAGATATTAAGGAAGGTTTCTATTGTGCAAAAAATTATCCGACAGATCATCCCTATGTTTTAGCCAAATATCAGGGTTATGGCATTAATCAATGGCCGAGTGCTGAAGTACCTGAAATGGAACAGTTTTGTCAGGAGTATATAGCTCAGCTAAATGGCCTAGCACAGCGCATTATGCAACTCTTAGCACTGTCTTTATCTTTAGATGAAGGCTATTTTGATGACTGTTGTATCGACCCCATGATTACCCTAAAAATGCTCTGTTATCCACCGCATCCTGTCGGTGCAGATGAATATAGCTTTGGCGTTGGAGCACATACTGATTGGGGCTCCATCACGATTTTAGCACAAGATGAATGTGGCGGACTGGAGGTTTGTTTACCAGATGGGACATGGGTTGCAGCGCCACCGATCAAAGATACATTTATTGTCAATTTAGGCGATCTGATCCCACGTTGGAGTAATGACCTGTATAAATCAAATCCACATCGTGTTAGAAATTTATTTTCAAAAGGTCAGTCTCGCTATTCGATTCCATTTTTTTATGGACCGAATTACATGACGCCAATCAATGCCTTACCAGGAACGGTGAAAGATGGTGAAATTTACCGTTATGCACCCTGTACGGCTGGTGAACACATGGAACAAATGTATCAGCAAGCTTATGATTTAAGTCTAGAAGAACAATCAGTACTGGAAAAAATCATTTAATCTCTCATTCTAATTCCATGTTTTCCTTTTATAGCCCTTCGTTCAGCCCGATAGGGCTTTTTTTATGATCAACATAAAATCGATTTGTTATTAACCCGAATCCTTTTTAAGCCAATGACTGCATAATTTGAATTGTGGGCTTATGCTGCTGAGTTAATTGGTATGCACATAGTGATGCGTAAATACCACTTAAAAAGCCTGAGATACTTCTAGCTC
>NZ_VOYF01000036.1:0-10712 GCF_013420775.1 Acinetobacter sp. YH01010
TCATGTACTTATATTAACAATCAAAACTCAAGGAAAATAGTCCTTAGTTAAATCAAACGACACTTCATGTCGTGTCGCTTATATCTCTGACCTGAAGGAAAGAGTTTTACGCTCCATTTGATAAAATCGCGCAAGGCGACGCATTTATTTTCATTAGCCCTGAATATAACCACGGCTACAGCCCTGCGCTCAAAAATGCATTGGATTACCTCGGTAAAGAATGGGGCGGAAAACCTGCGGCATACGTTAGCTATGGAGGCACCAATGGTTCACGTTCGATTGATCAAATTCGCCAAGTGGCAACTCAATTGGGCTTAATTGACAGTAATGCTGTAGTTGAAATTCGTGACATTTTTACACGTAATCAAACAGATAAATTCGAACCGAATGAATTTGACAACAAAGCGGTTAAAGCGATTTTCAAAAAATTACTGCAATATGTGAGTGCTTAATTGTTGCCGTTCGCGTGATAGATGCCGCCTTTTGTAGGTTCAGGCTTACATTATTTTCGGCAGATGGCAGCTATACGCCATGCATCATCCACGATAAAGTTAAAGCATACAGAGACAGGACGTCACTGAACATAAAACAACAATGATAAGACTAAGCAGGAAGCTTACGGTAGGACAGGAGTTATACCGCTAGAATGAATCTGAAAAAGCCTCGACAGGATGTCGGGGCTTTTTTCATTTCAAATGCTACATAAGAATAGCTCTAACATGAGCCACAACCAAACTCAGGGCAATGACTCATTAGATCTCATCCAATCGGATACGATTACTTTTTAGAACTTTCAACAATTAAGCGGGTCACCAAGTACAAACGCGGCACGATAGAATCCGTCAAAATATATTCTGCTTTATCTGAATGTAATCCATCGCCAGACATACCGATTCCTTCAATGATCGCGGCTTTCGAAGTAACTCCAGCAAAAGCGGCATCAGTACCACCACCCCAAGCGGTCGTTTCAACTTTCATCGGCAGCTTTAATTCGTTTGTGTAAATCTGCTGGGCTGTCGCGGCTAATTTTTTGGCTTGTGGACTGGCTTCTAAAGGTGGTCGACGGACTTCAAATTTGACCTCGACCTGACTTTCCGCCAATTTTTTGGTTTTGACTTTTTGCTTCAAGGTTTTTTCCAACTCAGCAAAATCTTGTGGTTTTAAGGAACGAGCATCTGCCTGCGCTGTCGCATGGTCAGGAATCACATTTCGGGTTTTTCCAGCCGTCGCAACAGTCCAATTCAGCTTTAAACCCGTTTTCGGATTGGATAGATTTTCCAATTGTTGAATCTGAAAAGCCAGTTCTGTCAAGGCATTGACCCCTGCTTCAGGTTTTACCCCCGCATGCGAACCCTGCCCTTTAATATCTAAATAAGCCGCACCAATCCCACTGGTGGCTAACATCAAGCTTCCCTCTAAACCACCGGTTTCAAAGGAGAGGACAACGTCCTGATTTTGAGCGGTATCCATAATCAATTGGCGCGAGCCGGGTGAACTGATTTCTTCATCTGAATTAATTAATACCGTAATGGTGCCGTAATCTTGGTACTTCAGCTGTTTCAGCATATCCAAAACATGAATCACTGCAGCAACACCTTGCTTGTCATCCAAAATACCCAAGCCATAGGCTTTATTACCGTCTATGCGAAACGGTTGACCTTGTAATTGGCCCTTTTGATACACCGTATCGTTATGCGCCAACAACATAATGTTCGTTTGACCTTTGCCTTTTAGTACCGCTTTTACAATCGGCCCTGTCTGATCTGGCGCACCATCGAGTTTCATGATGTCTTTGGGCTGAATCACGTTCACCTCAGCCCCTGTGGCTTTTAATTGCTCTGCGACCACCTTGGCAATTTGATTCAAACCCTCAATATCTTTACTGCCAGATTCAATATTGACCAAGGTTTTCAAGGTCTCTAAATAACTGTGTTTTTGACTTTCCGCAATTTTCTTAATCTCTTGTGGAGATGCTGCCCAATTTGCTGAAGCACTAAGCGCAATGGCACAGCCTAATGCGAGCTGAAGTTTTGACGTCGTCCGTTGTTGTGTAAGTGTTCTTAGCATCGATCTTATTCCCTGTATATTTTTCATTATGAATTTTTAATGTCTGATAAATTAGTTCACCATTCAACCAATTAATCGCAAAAATATGTAACACCGCTGATAAAGCTTTTAGTCACTTCAAAACCAGCTTCCAGCTGTTTTAAAAGCGGTTTAGATCGATTTGGAAACATAGATCTAGCAGTCGAGAGCCTAGCTGCTATGCAATGCCTTGAAGGAACGGTCAGAATTAAAATTTAAGTGTTGTACGTTTTGGCTTACATTAGATGCGGATAATAGACACTATTCACGTTATTGGATTACTTTTATATTAAGGTCATACAGCGACAGGATGTCACTGAACATAAAACAACAATGATAAGACAATGAGCAGGAAGCTTAACGGTAGGACAGGAGTTATACCGCTAGAATGAATCCGAAAAAGCCCCGACAGGATGTCGGGGCTTTTTTCGTTTAGGCGATGTGAAAGCAACATTCCATGTATTTGCACAGACTAAACATCGACCTGAAAACCTAAATCGACATCACAGGCGGCTTGACCACCTCGTATCCCCCAATTTTCTAGAGGGCTTTCACGTAAGGTAATGATGATATGGTCGGCCGGAATGCCAAATTCCACCAAATTTTGCACCAGCATTTGATATAACTTACGCTTGGTTGCCACGGTTCGTCCCGCAAAACAATCGATGGTGATATGTGTAAAGCGCTCAGGCTGCGTCAAATGATCAAGCACCTGAAACCGATGTAGCGCATGCACTTGCAAACGTATATTGCGGTCATATCGAGGCAGTTGAAAACTCTGTTGTAAGGCGTTAAAGACAGCATTTATCAACTGTTGTTCTTGTTCTATGCTGTATTGCATCCGTATATCGATTTGTGTTGCAGGCATGCGCGAAACTCATTGTTGTTATTTAGATCACTACACTAGCAGGATTTAGCGATGTTCTGCTGTAGGCATTTACCTACAGCGCTTGCAGTATTTACGCCTATGGCCTCAACAGCAACGCGCCTATAGTAAGAACATACAGAGACAGGATGTCTTGCAATAAAAATAAATAATGCACATGCAGCAGGAACGCTGATCGGTATGACAGGAGTCATATCTTTAGAATGAATCTAAAAAGCCCTCGATAGGATGCATATTCTTGCCCAATTGGACACTTGATAGTATATCGTACTGGACACAGATTCTTCTTTTAATTGGACACTCTTATTTTCAGACACTCTTTGCATCTAAAACGAAATTTAAACGAAAAAAGTAAAATGATTCCTATGAAAAAAGCGGTTATTGCACTGAGTTGCTTAAGTATACTTTTGATGGCCTGTTCCTCGCTTCTTAATCCAAGTATTCAGAATTCACTAAAAGAAGTGAGAACATCAAAATTCCTAAAAAATGAAGATAAAACAAAAAACATTGGTGGGATTGATGCAAATAGTAATGGTGTGCGTGATGATATTGAGGGATACATAAAGCTCAAATATGGGAATAACCCTGAATTTGTTAGCGTATATATGCAGTATGCACAAGAATTACGAAGAAAGCTGACTTTGGCTAGTGATGATCGTGAGGTCTATCGTAGAGCGTCACACGAAGTTAGTAGAAAAATGGTTTGTGCTGCGGAAATTGACTATAAAGTTGAGCCTGAAAAAATGTATCGGGACACAATGATCATTTATGCCCTGTCGGTGAATACCAAGCAACGTAAGGCTGAAAGTAATCGTATTAGCTCGTTGGTGAGTGGCATGGTATTCACATTACCAACTGAGGGACACTGCAAAATTAATGAATACGTTTATTAAAGTGTCCAACTTAAAAAAGAATGGGTGTCCAAATACTTATTGATTTTGCAATAGGATGTCGAGGGCTTTTTTCATGTCGTCATTCATTCAGAGATCGCACTCTATTCGTCGAAAAATCGCAATTTATCAACAATACTTACATCGCAACAGTAAAACTGTACTTATAATCGGCAGAGAATTTAGACAGAATAACGGCTGCGAGTTCAGCAGCTCGAACTGTCAGCGCTTAGGGATTAGGCGACAACAATAAAAATTGAATTAAAAAATTAGAGAATGACCTATGCAATTGCAACAGCAACAACTGAATAGTTTTACCCGCATTTTTCATGCCGCTCCAGAACACAATAGCCCGCAAGATCTTGCACAATATATTGGCGCGCATCGACAAGAGCTTTTACAACAAATCCATGAAAATGGCATCTTACTGTTTCGTGGTTTTAACATCGAGCAACCCGAACAATTTAACCAACTGATTGAACAATATTTTCAGTTTACGCCATGGAATGCATTTAACCCCAACATGCCCAGCTGGGTTGCATCTTGGATGCGAAAATACAGCGAGAAATTGCTCGGCGCAGGCGACTACCGTCGTTATATCGATCGCAACACAGTGCAATTGGGTCCAGTCGAAAACTCGGTACAAGGCCCACATGTTGAAGGTGGTGTGCGCTCAGAACGCTCGCGTTATATCGCCTTATTTTGTCAGGAACCTTCGACGTATTTGGCAGAAACAGGATTTAATAACTTAGAGCAGATTTGGGAGAATTTTCCGAAACATCTACAGGAAAAATATCTTGGTGCATGGAACCATTTTTCTTATGTCTCGGCGCGCGAGGTGGGGCTATTTGACCGATTATTGCTGAAAAAGAGCCCGTTTAGTCTAGAGATTCGACAAGATAAAAAAGCCAAACTGACCTTGCAGCGTTCGCCACTGGTGATTCATCACCCCGATACGAAAAAGCATGTGATTCAGCCGTGGGCTTTTGCTAATAATACCAATCCATTTGCCCATCAGGCGGCCAAAAATTGCTTTGAAAATCGCGGGGAGATTGAAATCGATTCGACAGCGGACGGCATGCAACTGACTTGGGAAATTTACACGCCAGAAGGTCAACAAATTGAATGGAGCGATGCCGAAAAGCAGCAATTTTTTGATGCGATGTATAAAGATGCCCTGCTTTTGCAGTGGCATAAAGGTGATGTTGCGATCGTCGATAATATTAAAATTGCGCATTGGCGAATGAATGGAGAACAAGGAAATCGTAAATTAATTCAAATTCAAGCCAATGCATTTAATGCCGATGAGCACTATGCGGCTTAGCTGACGGATTTAAAATTCGTGCAGGCCTGTATGTGAGAAGCCCCGTAGGGGCTTTTTTTTTATTTTTTGAATTTTTTGTTTATTTTTTAGCCGCTATTTTGGCTCAATTTTGAATAACCATGCTTTTTCACCGTCCTCAATCCCCCAAATGGCGCCATCTTTGGCCTCAATCAAGCCACGGATCCGCTGTTTCATATCGATGCGCTGGATTTCTGTTACTGGTTGATGTGCTGTGTCCACAATCACGATTGCTTGAGACGACAATCCGCCAATCAGCGCTTTATTTTTCCACAAGGGGAACTTTTGCCCTTGGTAGAACATCAAACTCGACGGTGAAATCACCGGTGTCCAGCTGATGGCAGGCGCTTCAAATTCAGGCCGTGTAAGATGATCAGGAATCGGTTGATCATCATAATGATCGCCATTCGACACATGTGGATAGCCATAGTTTTTCGCACGCTGCACGAGATTTAACTCATCACCACCTTTCGGTCCCATTTCGGCCACCCAAAGCTGCTGTTTTGCATCAAATGCCATGCCTAAAGGGTTACGGTGCCCGAAGCTCCACACTTGCTTTGCAACTTCGCCTTGGGTCTGAAATGGATTATCCGCAGCAGGTGTTCCATCACTATTTAAGCGCAGTACTTTACCCAAATTTGACTGCAGATCTTGTGCAGGATCAAACTTCTGACGTTCGCCCGAACTCACCCATAATTTTCCATCTGCGCCAAACTGCATTCGGTGTGAATAATGGCCTTGACCTTCTACTTTTGGAATTTGCCTCCAAATGATTTTTCGCTGTTTTAAACTTGGCGCAGCTTCATTGAGGTTTAATGTGGCTTTTTCGATGACAGCGCCATAACCGCCCTGTCCGGCTTCTGCATAGCTCAGATATATCTGATGATTATTTTCAAACTGCGGATCGAGTGCAATATCACCTAAGCCGCCTTGTCCGCCATAGGCAACTTTGGGAAGGTTTTTCACCTGTATTTTCTGCTGGTTTTGAGGATTAAAGATAATTAGCTGACCTTTTCTTTCAGTCAGCAATAAACGGCCGTCTGTAAGTGGCTGGATGGCCCAAGGCTCATTGAATTGAGCGATTTTTTGTATTTTAAAGCCCTGTTCTTGCTGGACTTGTGCAGAATTTTGAGTTTGGCTTGGTGTTTGATCTTGTGCTGTAGTTGTGGTGTTTTCCGCATGGCATGCGGCTGTCATCAAGATGCCAACGATCAGGCTAGGCGTTCGAAAATATTGTATGCATTGTTTCATTTACTGTTCCCTTCCCTTTTATAATCATTTGATTCTAATCAATTAATCAGATGATTTTTCTTTGGAAAGGTAACAGAATAATTTTGTACGTTTTGGCTTACATGACATGCAGAAAATTGCGGCTTTCCAAGTTTCAGAAACAGGCCTAATCTACAATTATCAGGAGACAGGAAGTTTCCGAAACATAAAACAATAACAATAAGTTTCTGCATCAGGACGTGAGATATAACAAGGAGTTGTATCTAGAACACGAAATACGAAGAAAACCCCGACAGGACGTCGGGGTTTTCTTTTTCTATCTATTGATTATTTATGACCCATTAAAAAATCCCCCATTTTTCGTTGGAAGATTACACAATTATGATTTTGCGCGATCGGACTTAGAGACTTTTCAAGTACGCCACAACATCGTCATGACCAGCCATTTCTGCAAGTTCTAAAGCGGTGTATTGGGTTTTGTGCTGTACATCTGCACCTTTGCCTACCAATAGCTTCACAACGTCTAAATAGCCATTTTCTGCGGCTGCATGCAGTGCGCTGTAGCCTTCGCCATCGGCAGAGTTTACGTCTGTACCATTCGCCAAAGATTTTTCGACTTCTGCGAGTTCACCTAAAGATGCCCAGTACACCAGTTCAGGTAGATGTAATTCTTCATCGTCTTCAGGGATTGGGGAGAATGAGTTGAGTTTCATAATATATCGCCAAATTGTTAAGCCCAAGTTTCAACTATTGTTATTAAAATGGTAGATCATTTTCCATATCTGAAATAATATCTTTCAACATTTCATCAACACCATAGGCTTTTTCAGAAACAAGAGTATAAAGCTCACTAAAAGATTGTTCAGCTTCCGTTGTTCTAATCTCTGACACAGCATATTTAACATATTGTAAATTTTGCCAATTAATACTACTAATATGGGCTATCTCTTCTAAGCTTAATTGTTCTGGATAAAAAAATAATAAGTAATCATTTTCATCATTTTTGACAATTGACCATTTATATTTATTTTTATAGATAAAAAAATACTCTGTCCCATTTGAAATTACAGATTTGATTTTATCTGGATTACTGATCATGGCATTAACTGCCTGTACTATTTTAGACATTATTACTCCAATGGCGATGCAACTGAGTTTACTTGCATATTTCTTAGAACTTCACGAATTTCACTAATAATTGAACGCTTACGTGGTTCATCTAAACTTTTACTAGTAGCAAGTTTTTCTATTTTTGAAATTAAATCATTTGAACTATGAACAATTTGTTCATTACCACGCATCTGACCAGCTATTTCATGGAGAATATTTCTGATTTCCTCAAGCTCTTCAGGTTTTTTAGCTGAGTATTCATTTAAACGCTCTATCTTTGACTTTAAATCAGTTAAAGTTAATTGAAATGACCAATTTAACAGTAATTTAAATGCTGTCTTTATTTCATTGGCTTTAGTAAAAAAAAGCCATATCGCAATCCCTGAAGCAAATATCGTGAACAGATTAGCTAAAAATGAAACCAAACTTTGTATAAACGGCCATACCTCCATCCATTCCTCTTTGAGTAAAAATCAAACACAAATAAAATCATACAAGTTTCTAAAAAATAAACAATAAAAAAGCCTCCTTTCGGAGGCTTTTCTTTTTAAAGAATCACAACTTAAGCTTTGGCTGTAGTCGCCTCTTTAACATCAATTTTATCACTGTCATTTTCATGCATGATCAACGCAACCGCGATCGCAGTAATCAGTACAGGTAAACCTACCGCCATAAAGTTGAAATGCGCAGGTAAGTTCATACCGAGCAAACCACCAATCAGAATCGGCCCTACAATCGCGCCCATACGACCAATCGCAGAAGACCAACCAATACCTGTCGAACGTACAGCAAGTGGGTAATACTGCGCCACATAGCTGTACAGCAGCATTTGCGAACCAATAGATGCAGCACCTGCCAAGAACACCAAGATGTATAGCAAGAACTGATTTGACTGGAAGCCCATCAAGCTCATCACAATCGCGCCCATCATACCCAAAACCATCAACACAGGTTTTAAATGGAAACGGTCAGCCAAAATACCACCACCAACAATACCTACAACTGCGCCCACGTTCATAACCATCATGAACATTAAGCTGTTATCCATAGAATAACCTGCGGCCATCATCAGTTTTGGTAACCAACTGCTTAGCGCATACATGGTCAATAGGCACGTAAAGAACGCCACCCAAAACAGCAGTGTATTTACGGCACGCCCACGGCGGAACAAACTCACCACGTTAGCAGCTTCAGGCACGCTTTCTTGAGGCAAAGTGAACACTGTATTTTCAGACACTTTCACTTCAGGTGCTAAGCGCTTCACGATACTGCGGGCTTTTTCCTGTTTGTTTTCTTTCACCATAAATGCCAAAGATTCAGGTAAGAATTTCCAAATCACAGGTAAAAGGAAAAGTGGAATACCTGCAATAAAGAACATGATTTGCCAACCAAAGTCAGGGGTGAACCATGAACCTAAAAGTGCCGCCATCACACCACCGACTGCATAACCACTAAACATGGTCGTTACCAGTGTGCTACGCATCTTCTGCGGCGCGTATTCAGAAGTTAAAGCCACAAGGTTCGGCATTACACCGCCAATCCCTAAACCAGCCAAGAAACGCAAAATACCAAATTCTGTTGGATTCGACGCAAAACCACCGGCAAAGGTCAAACCACTAAATAAAACGATACAGATCATAATGACTTTTTTACGGCCAATCTTATCCGCTAAAGAACCAAAGAACATGGCACCAAACATCATGCCTGCGAGCGCAGTACTGGCAAGCATCCCCGCTTGCATTGCACTTAAGCCCCAGTCTTGCATCAGTAAAGGTAAAACCACACCATTAATCGCTAAATCGTAGCCATCAAATAAAATAATCAATAAGCACCAAGCCACTACATTGAAGTGGAACGGGGTAAATTTAGCCTTATCGACTACAGAATTTATGTCTATTTTTTCCGTTGTCATCGTTCTCATCTCCCATGAGTACTTGTCCATAACATTCATTGAATTTTTAAGTAAAATTCAACAGCCACGGAATATACGGAACAGTGTTTTCTAGGGATATTAGACGTATGTTTAATAAATCAGGTCGCTTATAAGTACATGTTAATTGTGTTATTTTTCATGTTTTAGTTTAATTATTAAACATTATCAATATATGATTATTTAACTTCTTTTTTTAAATCATAATGTCCTTGTTTTCATGTCTAATTCTTCTATTCTTTCATTCAACTTCAGAACGATACACCATCATTTATTTCTATCTTTAGTTTAGAAAAATTTTAAATGTCTAAAAAACAAACGCAATTACATCTTTAGAAAAGTTCGTTTGAACACTCTTGATTGTTTTAAATGCATTGATAGCACTGAGACTAAGCAATCACCAGCTTACAGCGAAATCCTCGAGACGCATAATATGACTGTGCGCCATTATGGTAGCTAAATACATGATCATAACGTCGGTCACAAAACAGTGCCCCACCCTTTTGCCGAATATCTGCTGGCGTCACGATCCAGCTCGAAGTATTTAAATCGAAATGAAAAACTTGCTGTATTGCTCGATAGTCTTCTTCTGTCAGTAGCTCAGCACCGATGTCTCGAACCATGTCTATAACGTTATTTTTCGGGGGATGATCCTTCCGATTCTCCAAGGCATCACGGTCATAGCACAAGCTTCGTCTAGGCTTTGGCGACTCTAAGCTGCAATCATAAAATATCAGGTCATGAGATTGCTGATTCAGCATCACAATATCTGGCCCACCGCCTGTTTTTTCCATTTCGATTAAAATTTTTAGTTTTGAGGGCTGTGCAATCAATTGTTTTTTTACATCATCCCAAAGTAATTCTGGATGCCGCTGCATATTTGCCTCAAAGCGTTGCTGCAATATTTCTAAAATAGAGACTTCATCGAGATCTTGGAGCATTTGCACATCCTATTGTTTTTATACCTTGGCGACTAAACTTCACTATAAAGAATATAGGCTTGGCTTGATGTAAATTTTTTGCGCTGTTTAGCTTTATTCATTTTAAATATCTGTCGTTTTCCTATTTTTTGCTTTCGCTTTTCTTCTTATTTTTCTCTTTTCCATTTTTTCCACACATAAAAAAACACCCCCTGAGATATCAGGGGGTGTTTCGAATAATGAGCTGGCGATGACTTACTCTCACATGGGTAACCCCACACTACCATCAGCGCTAAGAGGTTTCACTTCTGAGTTCGGG
>NZ_VOYF01000037.1:0-10348 GCF_013420775.1 Acinetobacter sp. YH01010
AATACCAACGAACAGCCCAAAGAATGATTTCACCTTGAAAGTGCCGACCGTGGAAGGGATTCATCTGCTGTATCTCGAAATAAATAAGATATTTAGCTTATCATGTCAGCCTATTTGCAACAGTGCCGTTCTATGCACTGGATTTTTCTATCTGGGGCTTACAGTTCAAATTTCGAATAAGAGATTTTATGTTAAATAGGTTCGATTAAGCAGATCGTCTTCTAATTTTGAACATTGCTCATCATCAATGACTCCGGTAATACTTTGTAGCCACAACCCATCTGCTGCTAAACGAAGTAACTCTAAATCAGGATGACTATCCGTTTCTGCATGTTGAGATAATCTATTTTTTAGCCATTCCATCCAAATTTTATTAAAGGTAGGCTCTGTGATCATAGTCATTGATAACGCTGACCAAGCAGAAACCACCCCATCTATTTGATGGATAAAAGAACTATGAATATAAGCTCGTGTGAATTTACCATATTCTGTTGGATCGCGTTTAATCAAGTATTCAACTGTTTGATCTAAATCAAGAATTATTTGATTGAACATTTCTTCTATCAAATTTTTTTTATTCGGGAAATGGTGAAATACCCCCCCTTTTGTTATACCTACTGCTGTAGCAATATTTTGAATAGAAACACCAGAAATACCCTTTTGAGAAACAAGAATAGTTGCCTGTTCAAGGATGCGCTTTCGAATAACCTCTGGTTGCTTCTTTTGTTGCCGAATTTCTTTCACTTAATGACCTGCTGATTGCGAAAATAAATTAATAATTATTACGCCAGATACGATAAAACCAATTCCAATTAAAGCAGGATTATCTAGTGTCTGTTTAAAAACAAAGTAGCCAACTACAGCAGTTAGAACAATCCCAACACCAGCCCATATAGCGTATGCGATACCTAAAGGGATTGTTTTAATAACTTGTGATAATAAATAAAATGCCGTGCTAAAAAAAATAAAGACCATCACGCTTGGAAAAAGTTTTGTAAACCCTTCCGATTTAACTAAAAAACTACTTCCAATCACTTCGGAAACTATTGCAAATCCAAGTAATACATAAGCGAGTAACACACTGTTCATAAGTAATCATACCTAAAATACCAATCGGAAGGTATGTTAAATTTTCAAAAAAAATTATCAATAATTATTTTAGATTTTCTAAAATTAACATAATACACGTTATACGAAATGCAATTTAAATTGTGTTATAATTCAAAAGCCTAGATCCAAGTTTATAGCCCGAGCATCCCTGTTCGGGCTTTTTTTATGATTTTTCACGTTCCACGCCTACTTGTTGAGCAATGTTCCACGGCTTTAATAAGCCTAGGTGAATAATCAGGAAGCCTGAGCTTTTTCTTTTTGGCGTTCATCCAGCTCTTTCTTCAGTGCCTTTTTATCCTGGTACGATGCAATTAGCATAATCGGGATCAGCAGCGGAGCCACAATAATGCCCAGGGCAATGTCTTTCAGTTTCGGCATGATTTCTCTCCCTAGATTGCTCAGTCATGATCAAAAACAGCATTTAGCACACGGCCAAATAATCCACGTTTTTTCTTTGTCTCATAATGCGTATTTGGTACGTGTTTTGGTGTTTCATTAGGGCGTGTCACCAATGTCTCATGGGATGTTTTAATTTCACTATCTCTATTATTATCAATAGTTTCACTTATTCCACTATTGTTGTCGCATGGTGCATCATTGGAATGTGTCACTGGTGTATCATGAGACATTTTTTCTTCAGACTCTTTATGCCCTAATAGCAATTGAAAGCGGTCTATTTGATCTAAATAGCGTTTCTCACGATCTTTGTATGACTCAATTTCCTTTTTCATAAAATCAACAAGCTGACGTAAATCAGCATCATCTTTAGACTGATCCACTTCTTGTTTTTGTTCATGCTTTTTGATCGGCTCTCCAAAGCATCGGATGACTTCTGCAATATCAAAAAGACCATCAGCGCTTCGAGATATACGCCCTTCTTTTATGGCCCTATATAGCGTAGAACGACTGACGTTAAAGCGGTTAGATACTTCACTTAGTGATAATTTAGCCATTTACTAAATCCTTTTATTTAATGGCATATATCCCACTTTTTTTAGGTATGGATATAGTTCTTTGATTTTTTCAGGATCGTGAAGCATCTCAGCAATACGAATAGCAAATTGTGGATAGCTTTCAGTTCCCTGGGAATACCGACCCATTTCCGGTAGCTCTGAAAGTTTATTGGCAAACATGTGGCGTTGTGCATCGGTCATTTGGGTAAAGAGATCTACCGTGTTTGGATCTCTTTCTGAAGGTATCGAATCAATTTTTTTATGCTTAAAAGTGAATGATAAGCCTGAGATAGATCTTCCTGTTTTGTACTGTTCGTATTTTACATGTATATCAGTCAGCTCATTGATTTGCTTTATGGCTGGTTCTAAAACACGACTTTTAAAATTAACCATTTTTTGATATTCATTCATCTCAAGTCCTAATTTTTCTCTGAACTCAGATAAAGAAATAACAGGTGTTTTTCCTACGTCTCTCCAAGCAATTAGAAACTCATATAGACGAATAGCATATTTGCTAGTTAGTTGCGCAACCTGTTTAAGTTGATAGCTCGTAAAGTGCTTTTCCAATCTTGTAATAAGAGGAACAACATCTGGTGCAAAGGTAACTTCTAATGTAGCAAGGTCATCAACATATGCAATTCGGCTAACCCAGCGGGATTTGACTACAATTTCTTTGTTTGTATCTTTATGAATTTCCTTAAAAGAGAACTTTCTTTCAAAAAGATTATTAACTGCATTTTTTAGAGCGTTATACGCAGCTTCTTTGGTGACATCAAAGCGAGAAGCATAATCAGAAGCATGGATTTCTAATTTACTGTCGGATGAGATCCCTTGGCCTGTTTCTCTTGCTCTTATTATTGATAAAAGGATAAGCCGTTGCTCGGTTACTTCGAGATTATAACTGGCATTAATTAAGGCATTATCTTTTACTACTAAGTCATTTTTCATAAGACTGCATAGGTTATAAGTGTTATTAAGACTACATTAGCATTCGATGTAATCAAATGCAAAGAAATTGTAGTCTTATGACAAAGAAATTGTAGTCTTATGACAAAGAAATTGTAGTCTTATGACAAAGAAATTGTAGTCTTATCCACCTTGAAAGCCTTGCAAACAAAGGTTTTCAGAGAGTCTAAAAGCATTAAAAACTTTAAAAATAATTAAAAGCCCAGGCAAGGAAAAATTGCCCTTGGTTTTCGCTACGCTCAAACTCTATTGAATCTCGCTTTCGCTCGATTCGTTGGGGCAATTTTTTGGCTCATTGGGTTGTGACTTTAAAAAAAAGCAAAAGCAGCTCGGAATTCGCTTCGCTCATGAGCTTTTTACTCGCTTCGCTCGACATAAAGCCATCGTAATCAGTTCGCACCCATTCGGGATGCTCTGATTCTGAGTTCTTGATACACAGGGGAGCCTGTAATCAGGGAAAAACAGGTGAAAAAATTTAGATCCCTGTAGTTCGCTCGTAGACACTCGCTAAATGCTCTCATTTGCGATTTAAGAGTTTTTTCTTAACTCAACTATAAAATCTACTGTGGTTTAGCAAAACATCGCTAAAAACCCTATTTTTTTGCGTTTAAACAGCATTCACCAAGGTCGGTAATCGTTGTTATTTTCATTTTCTGGTTTTTTAGGCTCATTTTTCTGCTGTTTTTCCAATTCTTGGCGTTTTAAAAATGCCAAATGTTCTCGTTCGTGTCTTTCTTGTTCATAGCGTTGTTCTTTTTGCTCTCGTTCTTTACGTAATTGCTCTCTAAATTCACTTTCTTTGCGATCATTTTCAATTCTTCGTTGGCGATCTACTTCCGCTTGGCGTACTTGCTGCATTCTTTCTTGTTCAATTTTGAGATCATCTGCCCGTTTTGCTTTAAGGAGGGGACTCATATCATCATTAAAATCATGTAGGGTATCGAATGAATGAACGTACTCTCGTTTTAGCTTCTGCCAAAACGTGGGTTTTATCGTTGGTCGTTCAATCCCATTATTTTCCAGTATCTCTGAGCATTGACCTAAGCGTTGGACGACATTCTCAATATCGTATTCTTTAGCAAGTTGTTCGACCTCGGTTGCGTATTCTCTCCAGTTCTCATTTTTTGCCTGTTCTACTGATTTTTCAGTCGCATAAAAATCAGGTTTTTTTATATCTCTGTAAGTATGATGATAAGAGTCATAAAACAAATTATTGGTATGTAGGTAAAAATCGCTTTTGTTTTCTGCTAACCATCGTTTTGTCTTGGTGAGATTTGATTCAATCTGCTTTTGATTATCAGCAGCATTGCTTTGAATGGTGTAAAACTGATTGGCAAATTCTGCATAAATATCTTGGCACCGGATGAAGTCATCATATGCGTTGTCGATCTGTTGAACCTGTTGTTCTTGCAGGCGTTCTTCTTCTAGGTTGAGATTTACTAATTCTGCTAAAAGCTCTTTTTCTTCTGCTTCGGTTAACTGAAGTTCGTTTTCCAGCTGGGTAATCTGATCTTCTAATCGACTTGGAACAATAATTTCTTGATCAAGGCCCTTGATGATCTGTTGGTATTCTCGTGCAGCATCTAAATTTTTGGCTTTGATTGCATCATTTTCAAGTGCAATTCTTGGTAGCACAATTTCAGTGTTACGTTCTTCAAGCGGTCTTTTTTGTTCCTCGTCATATTGTCTGCGAAGTGCTGTAGCTTCATGCCCTTCATGATGAGTGGGTTCAAGAAAGTCTAAGCCCTGATCTTTATAACTGCGGTGGTCGATGCGTTCGTCTAGTCCGGCATTTTCCAATACTGTGTTTACAACATTGGCAAAAGTTGCTCGGCTGTCCTTCAGGATCTCGGGACCATGGTCGTTGAAGATTCTTTGTTTTTTGCCTAATTCGCCTTTGTCATTCACGACTCTGGTCGTGAACATGATGTGGACATGGAAATTTTTATTATTGGTTTCATCATCATGATCATGTGGTGCATGAATACAAGCATCGACAATCACATTATGTTTTTTGACAAAGTTAGAGCAGAAATCATCAACGATTTTTATGCGTTCTGCATCTGTTAATTCATGTGGTAAAGCACAGATATATTCTTTGGCGAGTCGTGCATTGGCTTTCATTGAGCCATTGGCATTGAATTCTTTTTTTTCTACTGTATTCCAAAGTGTTTGACGGTCTAAAAGTTTTGTATTGGTATGTTCTGGTGCATAAATATTTTTGTATGCAAGTCCCTTTTTTTTAGTGTAGTCCTGAGTCTTTCCAAAAGTCAGATCCTCTAATTTTTCACAGGCACGATAAGCAGCACAAGCAACGGCTGAACGTCCGTCACTTCGTGAGATGTTGCTTTCATTCAAATGAAAAATTGCCACTTTAAAAACCTAAATTTCTGCATACCGTGGTTTTGATTTTTGCAACTTTGAAAAAGTTGCTGACCATGCTAAAGCGAGGTCATGGGGTACAGGGGTTTCCCCCTGTCGCAACGTCCACTTTTGAATGAAATGATAAAAGTGGGTAAGTGCGCCCTTCGTTTCACTCCGGGAAAACTTCGCTTCGCTACGTTTGATATTGCTCGCTTTGTTTTTTGACTCTATGATGATGTTTGATTATTGATCATCACGGTTTAATACTATGTCAGATATTCAAGAAAAGAAAGATGCAGTTTTAAAGAAACTCACCAAAGCACAGCAGAAAAAATTATCCCTGCAAGAGCAAATTGAGTATTTAAAAAAAGAACAAGAGCAGATCTTAGAACAGGCAAAACAGAAACAGAATGAGCTTAAACTCAAACAGCAAAAACTTTTAAGCGAAGCAAAAGCCCAAGAACGGAAAAATGAAACTAGACGGAAAATTTTGCTTGGCGCTTGGGTTTTGAATAAATTTAAGAATGATGAATCTTTTAAACATCAATGGGCTGATTTTGAGCAGTTTTTAAGTGCGGAAAGTAAGACAGAAGAAAATAGACAGAAAGATAAAGAGCTTTTTAATGATCTTTTTAAGGGATAAGTTCTAAATTTCATATAAGAGATTTTATGTTAAACATTGATCCGAGGTTTATGTGTAAAGTTGGTTCGATTAGAGTTTCAAAGAAAAACTGTTCGGCTTAACAAATAAAATTTTATATGTGACTTATGGTTTTTAGGATTTGGGTACTCAATGAATAATAGATAGTGTAGTGTGTACAAAATATTTATTACTTTTCAAGAAATTTTAAACATGAAAAAATTATCTATTTTTATTGGGGCATTACTATTATTAGTTGGTTGTAGTAAAGAAGCAAATAAGCCAGATTCCAATAATACCAACTCTCAAGCAGAAACTTCTACAGTTAAAGCTAAAAATGAATTACTAACGGAGAATGAAAAGGCTTTTCTTAAATTTTCTATTGAAGATGAGCTTAAAATACTTCCTACATTAAGCTCAGGTGACAACGAGTCTTTACTATTAACATCTTACTTTCCTGTCTACTCAGCTGATCAAATAACAAATGATTATGACAAAAATGAAATCAAAGCCAATAACTTATATAAGAATAAGTATTTCTTTGTTAATGGAAAAATATCAGGTATTGAAGCAGGGATAGATGACAAGCCAGTTGTTCGATTAGAAACTAAAGCTAATTATGGGTTCAATTCTCCAATGCTTCGCTTTAATAAAATTGATCATGGGAATGTAGCTGAGCTTAGTAAAGGCTCAAAAGCTACATTTTTTTGTGTAGGTAATAGTGAAATAGGTGGTAGTCCTATTTTAGATGATTGTTTATTCCTAGAAACTTTCAAAACTGGCACTGTAAATCAAGCTCTAGAGTTCGAAGATCAAAATATTTCTGGGAATGATAAGCAATGGGAAAAAGCTATCTATACCTATGTTAGTTCAGCATTATTTGTAGGCCAAGTTTCTAATGACTTTCAGAAGTGTGCAGTTGAGGATGCTGACTGTATAAACAAACTTTTCGAGAGTATGTCTAAAGAGGAAAAAGCCAAGTATCAGGAATTAATCAAAGCTAAATTTCCAAAAGCTAGTAAATCTCTTGAGAATTAAAGTAGTTCTTTCAAGCCAAATAATTCATTGGCTTTACGAGCTTATGTAAGTAAATATATCTTTTTAAAAAATTAATTATTAGGTGTTTTTATGAGTTTTAGATTTGGTGTAGGGAAAAAAATAGGAGGTATTAACTTTTTTTTAAGTAAGTCTATTTCTACCTCTAGAGCGAATACTAATAAAGGTATTGTTAAGAAAAGTCCTACAGCTTCTGATTTGAAAGACATAGAGTTCAGTAACTTTCTGCATAAAAGTCAAAAAGATGCCAATGAACTAATTATGGATTTTTTTGAATTAAATGGATATGACCCATCTCGTTTAAGAAGAGAAAATATTGATATAGATGAATTATTTGAAAATGATGAATCTTATGAAATGTTCTCAGAGTTAACTTTAAGTTTAA
The DNA here is from genome assembly GCF_013420775.1 of Acinetobacter sp. YH01010. NCBI lineage: Bacteria > Pseudomonadati > Pseudomonadota > Gammaproteobacteria > Moraxellales > Moraxellaceae > Acinetobacter > Acinetobacter sp. YH01010. The sequence continues at coordinate 7,475 of NZ_VOYF01000037.1, forward strand.
AAGAAGAAATAGAAAAAGTTGCTTATTCAGGTGATACAGGAATTCAAGCTAAGAGAGATATCGCTGAAAAACTTTTTGCTTTAAAAGCTTTTATAAATAGATATGAAAAGAGAGATCACATTAACCCTAAATATGCTTTTTTAAAACAGCCAGAGCCACAGTCTGAACCTATACCTGTGCAGATCAATACTTTAGTAAATGAAAGTTCTTTTGATTTAAGTTCTGTATTAAACAAAATAAATAATAATCCGATTGTTAAAAATGTAGGTTTAATTTGTTTATGGATAGGTATTCTAATTATGCCTTATATTTTCGCATGGGGTACTTTAAGTAAAAACTTCACTAGATTACATAGGGTTATAGCTTTCTCTTGGATGGCAGTAGTCTTAATTTTAATAATTACTGGTAATAAAGAATAAATGAAAATTAAGAAAAGGGCTTTAGACGTTGGCTCAGCAACTACAGAAAATTTAATTGATAATACATTGCTAAGTACAGCAGATAGTGTTTTAGAAGAGTTTATTAAAGCATTTCCTTTTGTAAGTGCTTTTAAAGGGGTTTATCAAGGATTTTACCAATATCAATTAAGTAAAAGAACACAGCAATTTTTATACTACATTGACGCATGTGAACTTGAATCCCCTAAAAAAATAAATGAAATTTTTAAAGATAAAAGTAATTTAGAGATGGGGATGGAGATCATGAATGCAATAGAGCTTAGCTATCTAGAAAAACATGCAAGGATGATTGCTAGGGCCACAATTTTATATGATGCTAAAGAGGTATCTAGAAGTGAATTTTTAAAGTATATGCATATAATTCCTAAGTTAACTTCGTATTTATTAGACCAAATTAAAGAATGTTATGAACGAAACAAGTTGGAGTTAACTAATCCTAGACATGGATTAAAGGACGCTACAGATGAGGACTTAACTCTAGAACTTGAATCGTATGGATTTGTGCAAATTATTACTCATCCTTTCGGAGGTAAAGAATATAAGGCAACTGGTTTTCTACTTAATTTCTATGAAAATATATTTCAAAGTGAACATGATTAAGATTTTCTAAAATTAACATAATACACGTTATACGAATCTAAAAATGGGAGCCTTAAGCTCCCATTTTTTAAGTAATTTTTTAAATAAGACTTGGATGAGCATCTAAAATTCGAATCAATGTAGCTGCTGGTCCAGTTGGATAGCGTCGTCCCTGTTCCCAATTTTGCAGGGTACGAGGACTAATATGCAGACGTGCAGCAAACTCATTTTGGCTCAAGCCTGTTTTTTCACGTACTTCTTTAATATCTGGTAGTTCGAGTTCTGTAACTCGACTTGCTTTAACTTCTTTACGTTTGATAGCTCCAGCTTCTTTGATTGAAGCAACCAAGTCATCAAATAAGTTGTTATCCATGAAATTGCTCCTTCACGAGTTGGCGCAGAATGGCTGTTTCCTTATCTGTTAAATTATCTTTCACTGATTTTGGATAAGCCACTAAGAAAAATATCTGATCATCCTCGGTGACCCAATAATAAATCACCCGAATGCCACCACTTTTTCCTTTGTTACCTTGAGCACAACGTACTTTGCGAATACCACCGCCATTCTTGATTAGATCACCTCTATCAGGCTGTACCAAAAGATCTTCCTGAAGTTGACGATATTCCTCATCAGATACAAGGTCTTTAATTTGCTTGGTAAAGATGCTGGTTTCAATAAATAACATGGACTCTTTGTACGTCAATGGCGTACTTGTATTTTAGCAGTTTCCATAACAAAAAACGAGAGTTGTCCGCTCTCATTCCGAATAATGCCCATCATGCTAAATAAAAGGATATTCAGAAAAATATAGATGTAAAATTATGGCCAAGAAAAGTTATTTGAGTTGTTATATGAGCGTTACTGTTACTCAGCAAAAAGATATTGATAAGGTTTTGAAGAAATACCCTGATTGCTGTTCAATCTGTAAAGATCATTTTGATGATGAAGATTTGACATATACAGTTTTTGGATATGACAAAAATCAACGTATGCAAATCGTTTCAGGTTGTTGTATTGATGAGATATCAGACGTAGTGCTTCTAGGCTTATGTGGTTGTGACATACAGAATTTAATGAAAGAGCATCCTCTAGTAGGTTAATTCTTTAAGGTGAGCTTGAAGACTTTCTAAAATTAACATAATGGGCGTTATTCGGTTATTTATTGCTGATCTAAAATTTGTAAAAGAGAGTCTGGCTTAATTTAGACAGCTCTTTACTATATTTATTGAAGGTTTTTTATGAAGCACTTAGGATTTGTAGGAAAAAGTACTGAATATTTAGGGTATAGCCTAACGGAACAAAATAAAGTCTTAAAAAGCAACTCAAAAACCGTATTTATAGACTTAATATTTAATTTCGGTACAATATGTATTTAATTATCTAAACTCTAACGGTACAGAATGCCTAATCAGGTCGGATATATTCGAGTCAGTTCAACTGAACAAAATACTGAACGTCAATTAGATGGAATCAGCCTGGATAAGACCTTTACTGAAAAGGCAAGCGGTGGTAGCCGTGAACGTCCTCAGTTAAATGCAATGCTCGACTATCTGCGTGAAGGTGATACGGTGCATGTTCATAGTATTGATCGTCTGGCACGTAATACAAATGATCTGAACGAAATTGTGAATAGTCTGAATGATCGTGGTATAACCATTATTTTTCATAAAGAGAATTTGACCTTCAGTCATGATGTAGCACAATCGGCAATAAATAAACTCATGTTTCAGATGCTTGCTGCATTTGCAGAGTTTGAACGCTCCATGATCCGTGAGCGTCAAAAGGAAGGAATTGCAAAAGCCAAAGCGAAGGGCTTATATAAGGGAAGAAAGCGGA
>NZ_VOYF01000038.1:0-10100 GCF_013420775.1 Acinetobacter sp. YH01010
TCATTCGAGTCTAGACAAAATGACACCAAATGAGTTTTACTATGATCAGCTACCCCAACAAAACAAGGTGGCTTAACTAGAGCGGAATATCACTTATAAATACGCTTTTAGTTGTTCAAACAAGTGGAACCACCTCTGTTTACAGTTGATGAGTGGAATCTTTTTAAACAAGGATATGCTGAATTTGTAACGCTGACAGATCTTGAAAAAGAATATTGGTTTATTGCAATTGAGCATATTTTTGTAGATGAGGTTATTTGGTTAATGGCAGATTTTTCTGAAGGATGGAAAATGCAACATCAATTAGGAATTTATTCATCAATATTCAAATGTATATTGACCCCTAGTGTACTGCAACAATATGATTTAGAAATCAATACTTAGCTTTAAGATTTTATGTCATCAAACCAGTGAAAATGAAAACCTTCCGTTTTTTATTTTATAAGTCACTATTTTATTAACTTAGAATATTTAAATCGAATGATTTAAATATTCGTTTAATACAATGCCTACTTCACTTATATAGTTTAAGCAAAATGTCACTTTAGTAAGCTCTTCACCAGTTAATCTAAACTTTAGTTATACCGCTATTTATCATTTAACTGTATGAGCTTAACCCTATTCAAAGATGGAAATTATGAAAAAAAGTCGTTATTTAGTTAGCTCAGCTGGCATTATGACTGTGCTACTAATAGGCTGCTCAAAATCAGAAAATGCAGAGCATCATTCAGCAGATGCACCGTTAGCATCAGTAAGTGTAATGACTGCCCAAACACAATCAATAAATCTGATTGAAAATCTCCCTGGGCGTGTCACTGCATATCGTATTGCTGAAATTCGCCCTCAGGTTGGTGGCATAGTAGATAAAGTTCTATTTAAACAGGGTACTTATGTACATGCAGGTCAACCACTTTTTAAATTAAATTCTGAAATATTTCAGGCTGATGTCAAAAGTAATAGAGCAACTTTACATCGTGCTGAGGCTGAAGTAACACGCCTTCAAATTTTGTTAAAACGATACGCTGAACTGGTGACAGTTAATGCAATTAGTAAGCAAGAATATAACAATACTGAAGCAGAATATCAGAAAGCAAAAGCTGATGTTACTCAAATGGAAGCGATACTTTCACGTCAACAACTTAACCTAAAATATGCAACAATTACATCGCCAATATCTGGAATTATTGGTGAGATTTTAGTGACTGAAGGTGCATTAGTCAGCCAAGGTGATACTAAAGCCATGGCAGTAGTACAGCAAATTGATAAAGTGTATATCGACGTAAAACAGTCAATTACTGATTATGAAAAAATACAGGAAGCATTACAACAAGGGAATTTGTCAAATGCTAGCCATAACGTTGAAATACTAAATAGTCAAGGTAAGCCATACGATGTAAGGGGTGAAATTTTATTTTCAGACACTAAAGTAGATCCCGATACTGGTGATGTGACTATCCGTATTTTAGCGAATAATCCTAGTCAAAAATTGCTTCCCGGCATGTATGTCCGTATCAACATGAGCCGAACAAAAGTTGATAATGCGATTTTAGTGCCAGAGCAAGCTATCCAACATGATATTAGTGGTAAGGCGAATGTAACTATTATCAACCAAAAAGAGCAAGCACAAAGTAAAACTGTGCAACTGGGTCAGCGTTATCAAAATAGTTATGTAGTCACGCAAGGTATAAATGCGGGTGAAAAAATCATTGTCGAAGGTGTAGACCGTATTCAACCTAATCAGCGACTAAAAGTAAAACAATGGCAAGCACCTATAACGAATAATGAAAATGGGGGGCAGCAATAATGTCTCAATTTTTCATTCGTCGACCAATTTTTGCTTGGGTCATCGCCTTATTTATTATTTTATTTGGTGTATTAAGTATACCTAAATTGCCAATTGCACGCTTTCCAAGTGTAGCTCCACCACAAATTAGTATTACAGCAATGTATCCTGGAGCTACACCAAAGACGCTCAATGACAGTGTTGTAACACTTATTGAAAGAGAAATGTCAGGTGTTAAGAATTTACTGTATTACAGTTCAAGTTCAGATACCTCTGGTAGCGCTACTGTTACTGCTACATTTAAGCCTGGTACAGATGTAGAGCTTGCTCAAGTTGATGTTCAAAACAAAATCAAAGCAATTGAGTCGAGACTACCTCAACCTGTTCGACAACAAGGGCTTATGGTTGATGCAGCTTCATCTGGATTTTTGATGATCATAGGTCTGAACTCCCCTAATCATCAATATTCTGAAATAGACCTAAGTGACTACATGACACGACACGTCATTGAAGAAATCAAGCGAGTTGATGGGGTTGGGAAAATCCAGAATTTTGGAGCTGAAAAAGCTATGCGCATTTGGGTCGATCCAAATCGTTTAGTATCTTATGGTCTGAGTATTAAAGACGTAAATACGGCTATTCAAAATCAAAACCTCCCGATTTCACCTGGTCGTATAGGTGATACACCTGCCCTCAAAGGACAGCAAATTACGATTCCATTAACAGCACAAGGGCAATTGGAGACTGTTGAACAATTTAAAAAAATTAGTTTACGTTCGAATAAAAATGGGGCAACTGTACTGTTATCAGATGTGGCTCATATTGAGGTTGGTGCGCAGTCTTATAGTTTTGCCATTTTAGAGAATGGTAATCCATCTACAGCAATAGCAATACAAATGAGTCCCAATGCAAATGCCGTTAAAACTGCTGAAGGGGTAAAGGCAAAAATCAACCAATTGAGTACTTCATTACCTGATGGAATGAAATTCTCAATCCCTTATGATACTGCACCATTTGTTAAAGTTTCTATTCAAAAAGTAATTACAACATTGATTGAAGCCATGGTTTTAGTCTTTATTGTAATGTTCATATTTCTTCATAATGTTCGTTATACCTTAATTCCAGCTATTGTTGCTCCCATAGCATTGCTAGGAACGTTCTCTGTAATGCTACTTGCTGGCTTTTCTATCAATGTCCTAACCATGTTTGGTATGGTGCTGGCGATTGGGATCATTGTAGATGATGCCATTGTAGTGATTGAAAATGTGGAAAGAATCATGGTATCAGAAGGCTTGTCCCCTGCAGATGCCACCTCGAAGGCGATGAAAGAAATTACGAATCCGATTATTGGTATTACTTTGGTTTTGGCTGCAGTATTTTTACCAATGGCTTTAGCAAATGGTTCAGTAGGGATTATTTATCGCCAATTCACTATCACAATGTCAGTTTCGATTTTATTCTCAGCATTCCTAGCCTTAACTTTGACACCTGCTTTATGTGCAACCATGTTGAAACCAATAGATAAAAATCATGTGAAAAAAGGTGTTTTTGCTTGGTTTGATCGAAGTTTTGAAAAATTAAATAATCGATATGAACATGGTTTATTTAAAGTCATTAAACATAAAAGAACGGCTATGCTATTTTTTATAGGCATTGTTGTTGCACTTCTTTTTTGTTTTAAACAAGTACCTACTGCATTTATGCCAGAAGAAGATCAGGGTTGGTTTATGACATCAATTCAACTTCCTTCTGATGCCACACAAGAACGTACCAAAAAAGTTGTTACTGAATTTCAGGAACATCTAAATAAAGAAGTTGGTATTCAAGATAATATGGCGATCTTAGGCTTTGGATTTAGTGGTTCAGGGCAAAATACAGCAATGTATTTTACCAATTTACTCCCCTTTGAGGACCGTAAAATTACTGCCCAACAAGTCGTGGATAATGCGAATACTGCAATGGCTGACAGCTCGGAAGGCCAAGTAATGTCTGTATTGCCTCCAGCAATTGATGAATTAGGAAGCTCTTCTGGATTTTCATTACAATTGCAGGATGTAGGAAATATTGGCATGCAAGCATTAGCACAAGCCCAAGATCAATTACTCAGTTTATCAACTCAAAGTAAAAAAGTTGTAGATGTTTACTCTGATGGTTTACCAGATGGAAATTCTGTACAACTCAAAATTGATCGTGAAAAACTACAAATATTAGGTGTTAACTTCAGTGATGTTACCGATATCATTTCTACTTCAATGGGTTCAATGTATATCAACGATTTTCCAAATCAAGATCGTATGCAGCAAGTTATTGTTCAACTTGATGCCAAATCACGTATGAGTATTGATGATATTTTACAAATCAAAGTAAATAGTCAAAGTGGTAAACTGATTTCTATGTCTGAGATTATTACTCCAGTTTGGCAATACTCCCCACAACAATACAATCGTTACAATGGTCGTCCATCTTTAAGTGTTACGGGTAGTCCAGCACCTGGTATATCTTCTGGTCAAGCAATGTCAGAAATGGAAAATTTAATCAAACAACTTCCAAAAGGTGTGGGGTATGAATGGAGTGGTATTTCTTTAGAAGAAAAACAGGCTGAATCGCAAACTATATTTTTATTACTTCTATCTATGCTCGTAGTATTTCTTGTTTTAGCTGGGTTATATGAAAGTTGGTCCATCCCTCTTTCTGTTATGTTGGTTGTACCTCTAGGGCTTATAGGTGCATTTATAGCTGTAATGATAAGAGGTATGCCCAATGATATTTTCTTTAAGGTTGGTATGATTACCATCATTGGATTATCAGCGAAAAATGCCATTTTAATTGTTGAATTTGCTAAGGCTCTCCGAGAAGATGGGATGAGTTTAGTTAAAGCAACCGTTGAAGCTGCAAAATTGCGCTTGCGTCCAATCTTAATGACTTCTTTAGCATTTACATGCGGAGTTATTCCTTTAGTTTTTGCAAGTGGTGCGAGTTCTGAAACCCAAAAGGCTATAGGTACTGGCGTATTTGGAGGAATGATCAGTGCAACTCTTCTTGCTTTAGTGTTTGTCCCTATTTTTTTCATTATTGTTATGGGAACTGTTGATAAATTTTCTAAACAAAAAGGATCAAACTAATCTATAAGCTTTGTGGGTTAGAAAAAAAATAACTCACTTTGCATTGATCATATTTAAATTCTTGTTTTATCCATAGCACTAACCTATTAATTTTAAAAAATAATAGGTACTGGCTAAATAGCAAATCGATACATATCTTTTTCATAGAGGAAATATGATTTTAGTAAGTTCTTGTCTGGCTGGCTTAAAGGTACGTTATAACGGGACGCATAGCTTAAACGAAAAAATCGAAAAATTAGTCAAAGATGGAAAAGCTACTATGGTATGTCCAGAGATTCTTGGCGGTTTATCAACACCACGCGAACCTGCCGAGATTTCGGGAGGTAATGGCGATGATGTCTTAGATGGAAAAGCCTGTGTAATTGAAAAATCAGGAAAGGATGTGACTTCAATCTATATTGAAGGGGCATATAGAACTTTAAAAAAAGTTCAATTATTAAAAGCTACTCTGGTAGTGCTTAAAGAAAATAGCCCTTCATGTGGTAGTTCAATGATTTACGATGGTCAATTTAATGGGAATAAGATCTATGGCAATGGAGTTACCTCCGCTTTGCTTAAACGTCATAATATAAAAGTCATTTCAGAAGAAACTTTTTGGCAACTTTTACCCTAGTTCCTCCGCTTTTATTTAAAATCTTCATGCAACTCCAACCACGCCCCCCTTTGCAATATCAAGTCTCTTCGGTATTTAGAGATATAGTGAGGTAATAATCTAAGAAGCATATCCATTACTTCCACATCAGTTAAAAAGTAGTGGTTCAATTTTATGCTGTAATTCTTTAACAATTTTAGCAAGCTGATCATGTAAAACTAACCAACATTGCTCATGACCTTGCCCAATATATTCATCTATTATGAGTTGCAAAATGTCTTGATCTATCTGACTTAAGAATTCTAAAAACCATGTCGCAGCAACATCCTTGGCAACTATTGTTTTATGATCTAATGTATAAGCTATACGGCATAGCGCTAAAATTTGATTACATTCATCCTGATCGTCTTTCCAATGAGCAATAATTTGTGGATAAGTTTTTTGCATGGCAAATATTAATTGTTCATAGCTAATTGGATTTAACCAATCGCAAATATCAGGTCCAAAGATAGTAATGTTATGTAATTGGGCAGTTTTAAGTAAAATACTAATATCTGGATCAGGTTGACTATAAAGTAATTCACCTTTGAGTAATTCTTCTCTCAACCACTCGCCATATTGTAGCTGATATGTATATGGATGATTTTTATTGGTAATACTCCCTTTTTCTAATATCGTAATTTCTAAGGCACGCGCTGTAGCATGACCAATCGGAACAGATATATTTAGAAAATTCTGCGCTAATTGTTTTCTTTCCTGATCGGTAATTTCACGTTCAATAATAACTAAAATATCAAGATCACTTTTATGTTTTAAACCACCATCAACATACGAACCATATAAATAAATAGCATAAAGCTTATCTTTAAAATTTTTTTGTAAAAGCTGTTTTACACTTTCAACTTGGCGACACTCTTCATCATTTAAGCTTTGCATATGATTTTTAATTTAAAAAAATAAGTAATGAATTCATAGAGCATTATACAGAACACTGGCTAACATAGCCAGTGGTATTAAAAGGAATTTTAAAGGTTGAGCCATATTCCACTACACCAAGTTTTAAGCGTTGTGCTTATTTAATTTAATTATAGTGAAAAAGTTAGCTTATAAATTTTAAAAAAAAATTAATGACCATGGTTTTTATTAAAATATCTATATAGACAATTAAGCTAATTAGGTGGGCAATTATGAATATGTTGGTAAATATAAAAAGAGAAGTGCAAGCATCTGAATTAGACTTTATTGAAGTCGAAAAGCTAATTTTGCAATGCGAAAAAGCAAAATCGTCAATAAAGGTTATTTATGAAAGCATCAAAGATATTGAACTTGATGCTTACCAGATTGTGAGTGCAATCACCCGAAAATCATATTCATCATCATTCAATACTGAAGAATCTGCTTTAAAACAAATATCGTCATGCTTCTGGAGGAAGTTAACTGAGATCATCAATCTTAGAAACTTTATATCTGAAAAAGAATATGATGCGTTGTCAGATAAAATTGCTCGTCATGAAATTGAAGATTTCACGATGGATAACGTGAATGTATTTTTAGAATCTATCTGGTCTACGCGCCACATGGCATATGCTCGTAAAGTTGATTCATTGTTTTGCCAATTATCAAGCAAATACAAAACCAATCTTGGTGCTGGTATTAACCCGTGCGTGATCATTCATCACAATAGCTACCATTCTTATTGCAGACGAGATAATTTAGTGGAAGAAGTACGCTTTATAGCAAGGCAGTTATTTGGCAAGCCTTTAGACCACACTAGATTAGATAAACTCAGGTTAGATCGTGGTATCTGGCATAGCATTGATGATAATTTATTACGCATTAAGATCTACGAAAACGGTAACTGTCATATCTTGTTTAATCAATGCGTAGTTGATCGCATTAACCAGGTATTAAACCTGTTATATCCGAATCAAATTGGCATAGATCCAAATGTAAAACACAAACGCCGTGCGTATGATGAACCCATTTTATAAAGCTCATTAAAAAACCATCAATTGTTATTGTGGTTTTTTTTAGATATATACGGTACTAATTTTGCGATCGTGCCACTGGTGAACATACACTGACCATATCACTATGGATACTTGGGATAAATCATATCCCTTAAAGGCAGATTTAAATTTAGACTCCATTTTTCGGAGCTGCATTCTCTTATCACGAGATGGCTCTAATTCAATATCCCCAATGAATTGAGAATTGCAATAAGATCTTGTTCAGGTGTATCAGCAAGCACCGTCACGTTATAGCCACCGCTAAACTGGTGTAATTCAGCACAGTACTCAACATCAGACGCCGTGAGTACCAATTCAACATCAAAATATTGAATCACTTTAAGCACCTGGTACTTTGCTTTAAAGAATCCGTTGTTTTCAGCTAACTTCATCGCTTCAGCAATGGTGATGTTTTCAAGCACAAGACGGTCTTGAGCTGGTTCATCTTCATATGTTTTAAAACTTAACAATTTAATTAAACTTAATTAATTAACTAATTGCTCGTTAAATTATTCTTAATGCATTACGGCGATACGGCTAATAGAAAAATCATATTAGTACGCAAGCGATGTTTTTTAATTGATTAAAAAAAGATTGAAAATCTTATTTTTCGAGAAAGGTTTGCCAGGTTGTGTTTTCCCATAAAATGAAACTATCAAAAGCAGAAAGCTTAAAACTTGGAGTGAACAGCATGTCAAATTTAAACGCTCAATCAGTACAGTTACAAGGCACTTTATACATCGGTTTCCCTAAAACTTTTAGCGGTGCTCACATGGAAACATTGTTTGATGAAATCTCAGATTACATCGACAACAACTGTGATTTAACCCTTGCGGATCTTCAAGCGGATAGTGACTATGCTCAACTTCAATTTCAACAGCACATGCCGACATTGGCTGATAAAACAAATTTCTTCTTCATGGACGTTGAAATCTATGTTGCAACATTAAAAGAAAACTTTGGTCATACATCAGTACTCGACCAAGTTACCTCAGTAAATATCTTTGGCAAAAACCTTGAAGACATTTGCACGTTAATGGCTCAAAACGGCTACGCATACGACCGTATAGAAGATTGTTGGTCACGCGAACTTTCTTAATTCAATTCACCCATACGCACGGATAACGTGCGTATGCCACTGAATCACATTTGAGGATATAAACCATGCAAAACCTAATTACAGCGCATTGCGAGCTAACCATCAAACATGATGAAAAACAGCAAAAAAATGTCGGGCCTGTTGTTGTGACGTTTGGGGCGATCTTTACTGCTGAGTCGGTGAATGAACTGTTTTGCGCTATATGCCAAGACGGAATCAGATTTAAAGCAATCTATAACCCCGACAATATGTATTTTTTACGCCATGAGCTAAGCCCAATTGCTGATTTGTCAGTTAAGACAGACCAAGACGGCAACATTATTGTCAGTGTGATTGCATCCACTAGCCCATATTTTGAGATCAAAGTACTAAAAAATGGTTTTACCAACTCAGACACCTTAAATAGTTCTGCGATTCGCACGTTGGTTCGCAACCATCAAAGCCCATTCCAAGAGCAAATTTCTGACTACTTTGAAACAGACCAAATTTTTAAAACCATGCAAGCAATTTTTGCACAGACGTATTTAAGCCGATAAGGAACTTCACCATGACGACCGCTACTGCTACCGCTGAAAAGACCGTGTTCAAACGTGAAACGTTGGAGCTGAAGAACATCCATGTTTACACCCAAAACGACCGCATTAACCAAAAAAGTCGCGTTGGCGACCGTGCATACGACAATGGATTAGTGAAGGACATCCTGTTCAGCCCTATGCTTTGGGCTACCCCTGAATTTTCATCTAGCTATGTTACTCAGATTCAAATTAAAGGCACACGCATTTATGATTCACTTTGCAGTTATACTGGCGTTCGCACCTATTTTTATAAGTTGTCAGACAGTGAGTTTGGGTGCATGTATCAAAAACGTCCGTACCCACAAAACGACTTTCTCTTAATTTTTGCAAACTTAACGCAAATGTTTAACGATGCAGTTTGTTACTTTGGAAACAACAGTAATAAAAACGCTTTTAAAGGTCTAGATTTTGACATCGAATGCGGTGTTTCACGGTTCAATTTACAGCAACGCTTATTAGAGTTTTATAAGAAGTCTAAACGCCAATTGACCATCAGTGAAACAACAAGCGGGATGCTTGGTGACTCGAATCTTCGCTATAACATCTTTGTTCGCAACCAACCAAAATTGGACAAACACGGCAAGCCGTTAAAATGCACCAAAAAACTCATTAAGCTGTACAAAGAGCGTGGCACAGTTGCGATCTATGGCGGTGACTGCATTTCACCACTCAAGCTCGTTAAACACCAACAAATCAAGCTAGAGAGCGAAAATGGCAAGTTTTCATATACGACTGACTTCATCACGTTGTACTCAGTAGAACAAGACATGTACACCTTATATATTCCCCACTCTATTGTAAACAAGACATTTTTATCTTTTATATTCAATGGCTTATTTTCCTGCTAATTGGTAATACCATGAAAAATACCATGCTCAGAAAAGGCTTAACAATATTTTGAAAAATTGCCTACTGAGCGC
>NZ_VOYF01000039.1:0-8959 GCF_013420775.1 Acinetobacter sp. YH01010
ACGGCTTATGCCACAATTAAAGGTATTGAAGTCATGCGTGCACTACGTAAAGGACAAGCATCGTCATTTTATTATGGTCAGCCTCAGGGTGAAGTGTGTCTAATCAACAGGGTTTTCGGTCTCTAAGCACTTTTTAAAGGGAACTTCATCGACTCAAATCTCTATTTGCAACAGTGCCCTTGTGTTTAGGTGGGAACTAAATTAAGGCTTATAGGATCGCTTGGTAAGGCTGTGTTAGCCGGATGATTACGATTCATGTACATGTAGCAGTCCTCAAAGGCTTGGAGTGTTGATCGTCACGATCATGTTGAGGAAATGGGGTATCGATTTCACTGGTTCGAATTAGTAGATATCAATATGGGACGTGCAACGGATTGGTTAAAAACTTTAAAAAAGATGAATGATTTAAAATTAGGTGAATGATTTTAAATTAGATATTTCGAAACTTATTGTTTCAGAATGTTTGATTGGTTTAACTTTCTCATAATATCCGTTAGTTTGGAATCTCAGCCTTAACAACTATGAGAAGAAATTCATGAATAAAAATTTTGAATTACATGTTTTAAGCCAGATTTATGATTTTCTAATAGAGCGAACTGAACATTCACATCAAGGTTTGCATAACAAGGTTCTTGAGTTTTTCAAAGAACTGAATTTAGGTAATGACGATGATTTTGTAATCGTCGATCCTAAAAAGATTGCGGGTAAATTTGGTGCAGCAAACTTCATTCACTTAATCAATGTCCCAAACTTTGATGATAAAGATAGATTTTTAAAGTGGGCATACACTCAATTAAATCGATAGTTCATATCAAAAATTGCTTTAAAGATATATTTTAAATGCATCTTTGATTAAATAATCCTATAATTTACTGACTCATGTCAGCGCAACTGAATTGGGTGAAGCCTCACATGTATATGTGGGGCTTTTTCATTCAATTGATGGAAAGTGTGAGTGATCGAGCTTCGTGATATAAATCTAATTATTACCTTAATATGATAAATAATTATCACTTTAGTAAATAATTGGAAAATAAAACAAGCACTTGATTCACATAGATCTAACAGTTGTATCCTCATATTTAAGAATTATTGGTTATATTGAATATGCTTGTTAATTAATCAGTATTTACAGCAATTTCTAAACTTATAATTACTTAAAGGAAATATGAATGTCTAATTTAACAAAAGGGACAGTGAAGTGGTTCAACGGTACAAAAGGTTTTGGATTTATTGCTTCCGATACAGGTGAAGAATTATTTGCACACTATAGTGAAGTACGAATCGATGGCTATAAAGTACTAGAGGAAGGTCAGCGTGTAATGTTTGAAATTACGAATGGTAAGAAAGGCAAGCAAGCCAGCAATATCCAAATTCTCTAAAATAATAATTTCCCAAACATGTCATGTATTGCCCCGTCTTTGAAAGACGGGTTTTTGTCATAAATTGCCATTAAGTTTTAATATTTAAATGCTTAATTTAAATGAAATCTTCATGATAAGAGCAATAAAAAATGATCTTTACAAGACTACAAGTACTGATTGGCGGACTAATTATAAGTTTGTTGATTTCTTCTGTGTGGATTTACCATGAGAAGAAGAAACAACGACGGGAAGAGATTCAAAAAATCATTACGGAAGCGAGAGCAGGATTAAGTCACGCTCAATAATATGTGTGATTCATAGACACCCATTATATTGAAAGGATGTCTATGAATCACACAATGGTGATGGGTTCTCTTAAAGTTTAAACCTTATTATTTAACTTCAGTAATGCTGATTGGCTGGTCTTTTACAAATTCAACAACCCCTTCACCACGTTTAAAGTGAATTGAAACTCCATTATTATTAGCTAAACGAATACCACTACCAGCAACTGTTTGCTTTAAACCATATACCACGCCTGAGTTATCAGTCATTAAAGCAGTTTCAAAGTTATCCGATGATTTCAGAAAAATTAATAAACCATTCGGACCAGAAAACGTAAGGACCTGCGTATCAGCTGAAGTATTGCTTGTAGCCTTATCTTGTAAAGTTTCAGTCTTTGGACTCGAAGTACACCCAGTCATTGTTAAAACTAACAAAGTTAAACTTAAAAAATATTTCATATAATTACCTTTTTCATATGTAAATCATAATTATATTTATACTAATTGTTATAATTCAACAATAAATAATATTACTTTTTTTTACATAAAAAGCTATAAATCACATTTTGAACCGTACCGGGTTTGTCGGAGACTTTTTATTTAAGTTAGGCCACCTGACCTAACTGGTTAATTTTATCATAGTACATTGCTTCAAAATCAAAAGGTGATACATAATCTAGCGCACTATGTACACGTTCTTTATTGAACCAATCCACCCAGTTTAGTGTCGCAAGTTGTACATCCGCTAAACCTTGCCAATCTGCTTTTAAATATTCAATCACCTCTGTTTTGTATAAGCCATTCACCGTTTCAGCCAAAGCATTATCGTATGAGTCACCCGTTGTACCGACTGAAGCTCGTAAATTTGCTGCTTCTAAACGATTGGTATAGCGAATGGAAAGATATTGAACACCTCTATCGGAATGATGAATCACATTCTTTGGCATACCTCGGTCATGCAATGCTTGCTCCAATGCATCCTGGACCATGTCTGTATTCATACGTATTGATACTTTCCATCCAACAATGGCTCGTGAGAATACATCAATAATAAAGGCAGTATAGACCCAACCTGAATTAGTTTGAATATACGTGAAGTCAGCGACCCACAGGTGGTCAGGCTGATCTGCACTAAAATTCCGTTTTACCAAGTCATCCGCTCGTTTTTGATCATCTCGGCTACGGGTAGTTTGTTTATTCTTACCACGCCAAACACCTTGTAGACCTAGCTTTTGCATCAATCGAGCAACTGTACAGCGTGCAATAATATAGCCTTCACGTTTCAATTGTTGCCAGACCTTACGCACACCATATCGACCTGAACTTTCTTTCCAAATTCGTTTAATTTGTTCCGCATGATGCAAGTCATGTAAATCTCGTTTCGCTCGATGTTCTGGATTGTCCGCGAGATCTAAAGTCCGGTGATAGGTTGAAGGGGTGATCGGTAAAATTCTACAAATCGCCTCGACTCCATACAGCTCTTTATTATGATGGATAAAATCCACCATTATTTGTGTGGGCGGTCGAGCTCCGCCTGGGCGAAAAAAGCGGCTGCTTTACGTAAAATTTCATTGGCACGTTGCAGTTCTTTATTTTCACGTTCAAGTTGTTTAATACGTTCTTGATCTGAAAGCTGCTGTACTTTGATTGGATTCTGTTGATTCAAATGCTTCTGATGCCAGGAGCGTAGTGTTTCAGGCGTACAACCCTTGCGCAGTATACTGCTCAGGGAGCAATTGCTGCGATTGCAGCCCAAGTAGAAGGATAACCTTTTTCGGATTCAATCAATAATTGAACCGCTCTATCTCTGATTTCAGGGGTATATTTTGGTTTTGTCATTGGGACATTCTCTCAAGAAAAGTGGTCTCCGACAAACCCGGTACGGTTCAGTATTTGGTGTCGCAACGACTTTAGGTTTTGGTGTAACCCAAATTAACTCAGGCCTGAATTATCTATTCGGGATTGAATATTCAACGACGACGCAGCTAATTCTAATCGTCATTGTTACAGCTATGGCCTCTTTGTCCGTATTTATGGGCTTAGACAAGGGTATTAAACGATTATCAGAGATCAATTTAGGCTTAGCATTAACCCTCTTATTATTTGTATTTTTTGCTAGTTCAACGATATTCATATTACAAGCGACTATACAAAATGCTGGCCAGTATTTTTCAAACTTATTCAACATGACCTTTAATTTATATGCCTATCAATCTGATGGTTGGATTGGTGGTTGGACAATTATGTACTGGGCATGGTGGATTTCATGGTCGCCATTCGTAGGTATGTTTATTGCGCGTGTGTCTGAAGGACGTACTATTCGTGAGTTTATTGTAGGTGTTTTACTTATTCCAACAGGCTTCACGCTGATTTGGATGGGAGTCATGGGGAATGCTGCACTTTATAGTATTTTAAACGAAGCGAACACCTCGCTGATTTCTGCAGTGCAACGAGATTCATCCGTTGCACTATTTGAATATTTAGGGACCTTGCCATTCTCAGGCATGATGAGTTTTGTGGCGACCATTCTGGTCATGTTGTTTTTTGTGACATCGGCAGACTCTGGGGCTTTAGTTACAGACTATCTAACTGCAAAATCTGAAAACTCTCCAACTTGGCAGCGATTGTTTTGGACAACGTTAATGGCTGTACTTGCGATTGTTTTGTTGTTTGCAGGAGGTTTAGGAGCTTTGCAATCTGCAACAATGTTGAGTGCATTACCATTCACCTTCGTAATGCTTTTAATTTGCTGGGGCTTAGTCAAGGCTCTACATTTAGATGCAACTAAGATGCAAGCATTACACGATGCACGTATTACACCTAGAGCAATTCATAATCCAAGAAGTTGGCAGCAACGTTTAGGATTGATTATGCATTATCCGCATACACGTGAAGAAGTTGAACAGTATATTGATACAACGGTAAGCCAGGCATTTTCAAATCTACAGAAAGAGTTTAAGCGCCGTCATTTAGATGTGACGGTAAGCACGATAGATGATGGCTTGCAGCTACGTGTAAACCATCAAGATGAGATTAACTTTATCTACCAAGTGGTTGTCCAAGAAAAAAATACACCAAGCTTTATGTTGGATTCAGCAGAAATCACGCAAGATTATCAAGCTGAAGTATTTTTGAGGGAAGCTGGTCAAAATTATGACATTATCGAATGGACGCAAGAAGATATTTTACAAGATGTCATTGATCAATACGAACGACATCTACATTTTTTAAATCTAGTTCGAACCAAGAGCCAATAAATAAAAAAACCGCCCAGAAGGGCGGTTTTTTATTCTTAGTTAAATTAGGCCGGTATAGAAGCAACCTTATCTTCACGATCCCAATATCGATGATTTTGAATAGCTGTTTTAAATTGATCACTGACATCTTTGAAACTTTGTGAAATGAGAAGCGCAGCATCTTGGATGAGATTTAGTTCTTTAATTAAAGCCTCTTTATCACCCAATAATACTATAGGTTTAAGATGCTTAAAAGTTTCCAAAACATAGTGTTTAGCTACACCATCACTCAGGAATTCATCTAAATTTTCACCATCAATAACAACGACAGCATCGTAGGTAACTGAAGGTTCGCCATTCTGACGTCCATCCACTGCAATTTCTTTACCATCGTTAGATTTCACTGGCGCAGCATTAGGCGCTAATATTTCTACTACAGCGCTTTCTGATTCGCTCCAAGTCCTGATTGCATCGATAGATGAAGCATTTGCACCGTTGTGCACCAACAGTGCGATTTTCCGTTGCTTAATATCAGATGCTGGGTATGCCAATGTGCTTAAGTGATCAGATTTAGCGACGGTAGCTTTCTTAATCGATTTACTTTGCTTAGTTGGAGCAACTAATCCCAATTCATTTGCTACAAATTGAGCTAAATCCAAATCAATATTTGTAAGCACCTCATTTACAACTCTTTCCCTAATTTCAACAGCTTTCACTTTTGAGAGTTCAAATGCATAGGCATCCTTTATATGCTGTTGTTCATGCTTAGCAAGACTTTGGTAATGCATGGTCGCTTGCGAGAAATGATCTGCGAAGCTTTCTGGTCGGATTCTTAACTTGCTGCCTTGGATTTCTTCAGGATGGGTCCGAAATGCATGCGGATCATTATTAGATTCTCTAGGCCAATTTTCATCTACAGAGTTAGGCTCATAATTCGCTTTACCTTTATAGACTTCATGGTTTGCATAGCCGCCACGTCGATTTGTATGGAAAGGGCAGACTGGTTTATTAATTGGAATTTGATTAAAGTTTGCAGTACCTAAACGGTGCAAATGGGTATCTGTATAGCTGAACAGACGACCTTGTAATAAAGGGTCATTACTAAAATCAATTCCTGAAACAATATTGGCTGGACTGAAAGCAACTTGCTCTGTTTCAGCAAAGAAATCATCTGTATTTCGATTTAGAGTAAATTTACCTAGTGGGGTAATAGGTACGAGCTCTTCAGGTACCAGTTTTGTCGCATCCAAAACATCAAAGTCCCATTGAGCCGCTTGTTCTTCAGTAAAGATCTGTGCCCCTAATTCCCACTCAGGATAATTGCCACGTTCAATGGCATCCCATAGATCGCGGCGATGGAAGTCTGGATCTTTACCATTAAGTTTTAGAGCTTCATCCCAAACGACTTGGGCAACACCTTGCTTAGGAGTCCAGTGAAATTTAACTAAATGCGCCTGATTTTCTTTATTGATTAATCTGAAGGTATGTACACCAAAACCTTGAATCGATCGTAAATTTCTCGGGATAGCACGATCTGACATCACCCAAGTTGTCATGTGAGAGGCTTCGGTATTTAAAGAAATAAAATCCCAAAACGTATCATGCGCAGATTGACCTGTTGGAACTTCATTCGGATCTTCAGGCTTTACAGCGTGGACAAAGTCAGGGAACTTGATTGCGTCCTGAATAAAAAATACAGGAATGTTATTACCTACTAAATCGTAGTTTCCATCTTCGGTATAAAACTTAATGGAAAACCCGCGTACATCACGGACTACATCAGCTGATCCGCGTCCACCTTGTACTGTAGAAATCCTGACAAAGATTGGTGTTGGATTTTGAGTGTTAGTCAAAAATTTAGCCTTAGTCCATTTTTCGTTGCCTTCATAAGCTTCAAAATAACCATGCGCTCCAACACCACGAGCATGCACTACACGCTCAGGGATACGTTCACGGTCAAAATGAATTAACTTATCTCGTAAGAGAAAATCTTCTAACAGAGTAGGACCAGTCTGATTTATTTTTAAGCTATTTTGATTGTCAGCTACAGGTACACCCAAAGATGAGGTCAGTGTTTTACCTTTAGGGGCTACATATGCCTCTTTTTCAAACTGATCAATTTTAGGGTTATTTGATTTTTTCATGAGCTACATCCCTTTGTCTGATGTTATTTAGTACATGTGCTAGATAAGGTTTTGCTATTGCATAAAGCTAATATAGATAATAAAGATGCTTGGCAAATTTAAAGTAAAAAATTGTCTATTTTGTGCTCAATCTGATGATTGATTGGAGCTACTTTCACAATAAAAAGCAGATTCAGCCCAGCGGTCACATTTGCAGCGGGGGCACTGAGCATTTAGAGAACTAATAAATTGTGTTTGACCACACAGCATGCACGAATAGTATTTTTTAGAATCAAAACGCTTTGCTTTTTGGTAGTGATCAGGAAAAATTGGTAGTCCCCATTTGATATTATCTTTGGCATAAGGAATTACACTTAGACACCCATCAGTTTCAAGTAAGGCTGATTTGACTTGCCCTAAGTGTTCTATTTTGTTTTGCCTTAACTCAGCAAAAAATTCGTCATATGAATACTTTTCCTGTTTGATATCTTCAACAATCAATAAGCCATCTTTGGCGATATACATTGGCCTACCTTCTAACAATGTTTCAAAAGCATCTGATTTCATGATTAGATATGTTGTGAATCTATACAGAAGAATAATGACTGCAAACACAATGAGTGCTTGTATGATAGGAATATCATCATTAAACATTGGATCGCCAGCTGCAGAACCCAAACTTAAAATGATGGCTAACTCAAATACTGAAAGTTGCCTGACACCTCTTTTACCTGAAAATCTTAAAAAAATAATAATTAAGATAAACATAATGATGCATCGGATAATAATTTCCAATGCAAAATTAAAAGAGGTGTCATGCAGAATTATTTTTATAAAGTCCATGCTTAATACATTTTTTGAATTTTAGTTTAGAAGTTGTTGTTTACATCTTTTCCCAAGCATCTTTAATAGCATGTTTAGCATGTTCCCATTTCAAACGAGAATCTGCTTTGAACTCTTCCCATTTGGTTTGTAAATCCGGCTCAGAATCCTCAAATCGAGCATTCTCACCATATAGATGGCGTTCACGTTGTCCAAGCTCATATGCCGATCTCAAGTCTCGATCATAATCAATATCGGGTACTTCACGTTGAAGATCGCCATAGTACGGTCTATTGGAGTAATCCGTGCGCCAGTCATGATGTATTGGATGTTCATTTTGATGGTCGTTCATTGTAATAACTCCGATTAATTAGTTAATTAATTACAAAAGCAGTGATCCCTGGGCTGCTTCTGTAAATTAAAAAATTACTGTTGTTACTTTGACTATTGGTCTTGCTGTTGATTCTGCTGACGTTGTTGATCAGACTGCTGATTTTGTTGGTGTTGAGGTTGCTGTTGTTGTTGCTGACCATTTTGCTGACGCTGTTGATCAGACTGTTGGTTTTGTTGATGTTGGGGTTGCTGCTGCTGTTGCTGATCATTTTGCTGACGTTGTTGATCAGATTGTTGATTTTGTTGGTGTTGAGGTTTTTGAGTATCGCCACGTTGGTGCTGTAGACGAGTATCATTATTTTGATCTTGGTTATAGTTAGACATAATACTGTTCCTTTAAAGATTAATTAGATAATCTACTCAATCACAGTAGATCAATTATTAATAACATGAATATTATAAATTTAAATATTTAAGATGTTACATAATCTGTATTAAGTTTCACTGTGTTTAAAGATTATGTATTGGGTGCTGTTTTATATGGATAAATGGGTTTTATTTAATTACATGAAGCTAACAATAATAATTTTTTAATATTTTTGAGAGTGATTTTAGAATAGCTTTATATAGAGTATTTAATTTTTTATTAGGTTTTCCTTTAGTTCTAATTGGCTTTGTTGCACAAACCTATCTGTAAAGGCTTTTTCAGCGATATAATTTTCAAATGAAGAAGCCTACACACAAAATCTACCGCACAACCAATTGGCCCGCATATAACCGAGCACTCATGAGTCGCG
>NZ_VOYF01000040.1:0-8885 GCF_013420775.1 Acinetobacter sp. YH01010
GAGATCCATGCACGTGTAGCAGTCCTTAACAGATTTACGGAATTAGGTCGCCCACTTACCCAAGTTACGCCTTAAATTTGGATCAATTAGGGGCGCTTTGCATTTCAAATCTTTGTGCAACAAAGCCAGTCATAACTTACAACAGAGCCATCAAGAAGTATCCCAGAGTTTTTATCCTGTTAAATTCTATATGCTAAATATCCAGCACTAGCACTTTCAAATAGCGTTATTGATAGGGATTTTTTAGAAATAAAGTCAAAAATTGATTTCATATAAATTATCCTATGAATATTTTATATTATAATCATAATTGATATTTAAATATGAATATGTGAATTAAATCACATCATAAAGAATTGTTACTTTTTACTATTTGGTTGAAAGTAATGCTAAGAACATGTTTTATATATTAAAATTTAAAAAATATTACATTGCGTTAAATTTCATTAAAAAAATTTAACAAATACTCTAATTTTCTGATTTATGGTTGAGTAGAATCATTTACCGCGAGAGAACTATAATGCCTACAGCAGTAAAAGAAAGAATCTTAAATTTAATAACCAAAGATCATCAGAAATATTTTGAAATCGTTGAGTTCTTCTTAGACGCTTCAATACCTAATTCTGCCAAAGAGTTAAAGGCATTTAAGGTTCTAGAAAATGAAATTAAAACTCTAGACCACATCAGTGACATGCCAGACGAACTAGACAGTCTTGTCGATTGGATTCATCATAATAACCGCACACAGTGTGAATACTATAAAGAATACCTAGATAGACGAAAGCAAGGTGGGGCGAGAGAGTATTTTTCATCAATTAGTAAAGCTTATGAGTTTTTATACAAGGTTGCGCCCACAAAAAAAGTAGATGGTTCATGGCTGTACAGCTTTACTCAGTATTGGAATGATCCAGTATTTAGGGATTTTATCCAGATATATTTAGAGGAACTTGGTCTCGGTTCAGAAAAAGCCAATCACGTGCGAATGTATGACATCCTACTACTGGCACATGGTTTGAATCAACTTTCTTTAAACTTATCAGATACCTATTACCATCAAGCAGCAATACAGCTTGCGCTTGCCTATGCACCTTCAGAGTTTATACCAGAGATAGCAGGTTTTAATTTAGGCTATGAACAACTTCCTTTACATTTGCTAATTAGCAATTACGAGTTAAAAGAACTTGGAATTGATGCACACTATTTTAATGTTCATATCACGATAGATAATTTTGATAATGGGCATGCGCAGATTGCGACCAATGCCATTAAAAAACTTTCTACAAGGTACAGATCTAAAGAAGAGTTCATTCGTAAACTCAAAATCGGGTATCTCCTAAATAACAAGGGAATGAGTTCAGTTCAGATAATTAAAAATTTAAGCACTGAAAAGATGGTGCTTGAAATATTTAAGAAAAAGGCGATTGTTGGTAAACACATGCATAGCAATAAGTGCATGTTTAATAATAAAACGACAAATGAATGGCTGTCTGAAGATGACAGTGTTGAAGAGTTTATTTTTGAGCTTGTTCGTATAGGGTGGATAAAACTGAATCAACCGCCTGAAAAAAGTAGATTTTGGCAGATGATTCACGACGAAGAGGGAAAAATGTTTGGGGTGTTTAGTGCTGTTGAAAAGACTTTTATCTATGATTGGATTGCTGGCAAATCAATAGATCCTAAGCAAAACCAAGTGAATAATGAGTTTGTGAAAAACTTCCTAGAGACCAATTCATTTAGTTATTTAGCCAACCATGAAATGGCTGAGCTTAAGAAACAATTTGATGGAAGTACGAATACCGGATACAAGATCAACAAACTTCTAAAGTATTTAGCACCTCATATGCATCATCAAGAAATTGGGTTATGGAGTACCCAGCGTATCGTAGAGAGTTTATTTCCATCTCTAGCCCGCCAATAAAATAAATACTCCAAAAGATTTATAACTTTCATCGTCAAAAAATAACCGCCTTCGGGCGGTTTTTCTTTTATGGGATTATACCAATTACACAATCGACAATAATCTTCAGAAGAAGTTCCAAATTGGCAACAGTGAGCATGATCTACTGGTCAGTTTTGACGTTATGCACGAGAAGCGTGAAAAAGCTGCGGACCGTTGTAACTTTGCAACAATTAATCCTTTCGCACCACAGTACAATCAAGGCTGTATCAATACACTCAGTTTGAATAGCCATACTATTACCAATTTGCGTGATATGGGGCTTTATGCTCGCAATCGCATCAGTTTAAGTGATCAGTGGATTATAAATTTGGCTGGTCGATATGACTGGGCAAAATCCTCCTCAGAGAATGTCCTAAAAGGGACTAAAACTGATCTTCAAGAAGATCATGCTTTTACTGGTAATGCATCAATCATGTATTTAGCAAATGACTTCATTGCTCCTTACGTTAGTTATGCAACTTCTTTTGTTCCCAACATCGGTACCGATAGAAATAATGTCCTATTCGACTCAGAAAAAGGCAAGCAATATGAGGGGTAATCCTCCCATAAATAACCGAAGTTAAAAGTAGAGGTTAAGCAGCCATTAGAGGTGGCTTTCCTTTGTTAGCTTGATGTGGTCTTTCATGGTTGTAATGCCACAACCAGTTTGTTGCATAATCTTGTACTTCATCCAAAGTATCAAATAAATGCTTGCTCAGCCAACTATAACGTATGGTCCGATTATAGCGTTCAATATACGCATTCTGCTGTGGCTTACCCGGTTGAATATATTCAATACGAATACCGTGCTCAGTAGCCCAGCGCACAAATTCGTGACTGATAAATTCGGGACCATTATCGCATCGGATCACTAACGGTTTTTCTCTCCACTCCAGCAATTGATTCAACGTACGAATAACCCTGATTGTGGGCAATGAGAACCCTGCTTCAATGGCTAGGCCTTCGCGGCGGTAATCATCAATCACATTCAATAATCGAAACTTGCGACCATCGGAAAGCTGATCATGCATAAAATCTAATGACCAAACCTGATTTTCTCGGATTGGTTCTTTCAATGGTTCAGGCGCATGCCGTTTTAGTCTTCTTCTCGGTTTAATACGCAGATTCAGTGCCAACTCACAGTAAATGCGGTAAACCCGCTTGTGATTCCAGCAGCAACTCTCAACATGCCGTAAATACGAGAAGCACAAACCAAAGCCCCAATCGGAATTTTCCTCAGTGAGTTCAATGAGCTGTTCAGCAATGAGTGCATTGTCATCGCTGAGTTTGGCTTGATAGCGGTAGCAGGTTTCACTAATGCCAAATGCTTTACAAGCCAAACGAATACTAATGGCATGCTGGGCAACTGCCTGTTGTGCCATCTTACGCCGGAAAGATGGCTTTACCACTTTTTTGCCATCGCTTCCTGGATGATTTCGGCCTTTAATCGCTCTTCCGCATACATCTTTTTAAGTCTGGTATTTTCGGCTTCTAGCTCTTTCAGTCGAGCCATTAATGATGTATCCATACCACCATATTTGGCACGCCATTTATAAAAGGTAGCATTACTCATGCCGTGTTCACGGCAAAGGGTCGCTACAGGTGTGCCAGATTCTGCCTGTTTCAAGATGGACATGATCTGACTGTCAGTAAATTTAGATGTTTTCATGCAGAATCTCCTGCTCGTATCTTAAGAGAAAATTCTACTTTTAGATCCTATTATTTTTAGGGGGGATTACCTCTAAAGGGATTTGAGCAAGTAAATCTTCCAGTACCTGTGAATCACTGACATTATTTGCGGTGAGTTGTACAGCACGTATTTGAATGGTTTCAGTATCGATACCAATATGAAGCTTACGCCATTGGCGGCGATTTTCAGGTCCATGTTTCTGACGCTTCCATTCACCTTCATCTAAAAACTTTAGGTCAATAGAGTCTACGAGTAGATGGAGAGCACCACTACTTTTTGATATCAAATTGCAATATCGATATGCCTTTGTCTTCTGCTAATGATGGAATAATCTGGAGCTTTCCTATCTAGACCACACTTTTTTAATCAGGCTTTGAACAAAGACGCTGACCATCCGAAAGAAAGACGAAATAGGGATTTAATCATTAAGCAACATTGGATGGCTGCGTCGGAGTAGGTTTGATTTCGCCCTTGTTTGCCTTTTGATGGCGCATACCATTGCGTAGCAGGATCAAACCAAAGGGCAATATTTCCGCGACTCATGAGTGCTCGGTTATATGCGGGCCAATTGGTTGTGCGGTAGATTTTGTGTGTAGGCTTCTTCATTTGAAAATTATATCGCTGAAAAAGCCTTTACAGATAGGTTTGTGCAACAAAGCCCTTTTTGGATAGCCAATGGCAATATCGACATACCTTAAGCAGTGTTATATAGCTGTATTGGACTAAGTTTGATTTGATCCATTTTTTCTTGCGGATGAGCATACCATTGAGTCAAATAATCAAACCAGATAGAAATATTGCCTCGGATAATTAAGGCTCGGTTACGAGGTCTGTAAAACAAACTCATTACAGAATAGTGATTAACTATCACAGATTTTTGTAGCTTAATACAGACTTTAACAGTGGTTACTTTTTTGGTTATTTTACCTTACACACTCACAATAATTTTTATAAAAAACATATATATAAATATTTATGTGATGCGTAATATACGCATCACATAATAATGCTTATTTTTGATATAATTAAGATAATGGGGATCATTATGCTGGTTTATAAAAATTTATGAGTCTTACGGAAACACAAGTACGAAAGTCATATCCAAAAGAAAAAATTTACTTTTTAGCTGATGATGATGGTTTAAGCTTAAAAGTCGATCCTAATGGAAAAAAGTCTTGGAGTTATCGATATTCAGTTACAGAAACGGGTAAAAGACCACGAGTCACTCTAGGTACATATCCTGAGATGAATCTCAAAGAGGCTAGAGTGGCCAGAGATTCCTATAAGGCAACTAAATTTTCTACACAAAATTTAGTTCAGGAGAAAATTCAAACTTTTAAAGTTGTTTGTGAAGAATGGTTAGAGTTTAAAACAAATAATTCATTTAAAGATCAACCACGTGGTGGTGTAATCCAATTGGCGAATGCATGTTTAATAAATGACATTTATCCCGTTATTGGTGATATAGATTTTAGCAAAATTAAAAGAACTGATTTAGTTAAGGTAATTAAGCAGATTGAAAATAGGGGAGTTAAGGAACCTGTAAAAAAAGCGTATAGCTATTTAAATCAAATCTATGATTTTGCAGTTGCAATGGGATACTGTGATTATAATCAAGCTTATGGTCTCAATAAAATATTATTGAAAGGGAAATTAAAGAAAAATTATCCCTATTTAAAAGATGAAGAAATTTCTAATTTTATTCTTAGAATAACTCAACTAAATACAGATCCGATTATAAAAAAAGCAATCCTATTTAAATTATATACTGGAGTCAGGGGGGCAGAGTTATTGTCTGCAGAACCTCATCATTTTGATTTTGACAACAAAATTTGGAAAATACCTGCTTTACATATCAAGCAATATCGTCGAAAAGTGATAGCAGGTTATGATATTCCAGATTTTTTAGTCCCGTTATCATCGCAAGCGGTGAGCATTGTTAGATCTGCACTAGAGTGGTCACAAGGCGATCGTTATGTTTTTGCTAGCCCAAAAATTAAAGATAAGCCATTGCATTTTAACACAATAAATTCAGCCATTCGTAAGATGGGATACAAAACAAATGAGCTATCCTCACACGGTTTAAGATCAACATTCAGTACTATTTTAAATGATTCTGGCTTATTTCAAGATAGTTGGATTGAGGCTCAGCTTTCACATGTAGATAAGAATAAAACACGTGCTAGTTATAACCATGCAGATTATATTCAACAAAGAGCTGATATGATGCAGTGGTGGGGTGACTATTTAGAAAATAAATCAAAATCTAGTTTATAGGTAATTTAAATTAAACTATTTTGATTTAATAATAAATTTTAAACCAAATGCATTTAACAACTTATTTATAGAATCTAATGTTGGATTACTATCAGGTTGCTCCATTTTCTGTAAAGTCTGTGGTGCTATTTTAGTAATTTTACTCATTTCATTTAATGTTAAATGTAGTTCTTTTCTAATGTATGATGCAATCTGGTAAATTTGCCACTCAGGATTGTTATTTATATTTTCTAAGACTTGTAAGCGTTTATTCATTTGCTCGATTGCCGTCATAGGCTTATAACGTTTATCCATTAGAAAGCTCCTGAATCTGTTGGCATATATTTAATATACGATGATGACTATTTTGTAGAATCTCATCATCTATATTTATTTTTTTCATTTCATCGAGCAAATTTTCATACAGTGGCAATTGTTGAATCATTGTATGTTTAATTTCAGTTGAATCTATTCCTGTACATTCTTCTATTTGCGTTATGACAGATCCCCATATAGGCATTCCTCCATGGTCATCTTTTTCCCAACGTGTAGTACGTGCAATTCCGTCAGGATGAAGCCACATTGGAGCAAAATCGAAGAGGGGTGTTAATTGAATTGTGCCGTCATTTAAACGTTGAATTGCGGTATTACGGGTATGATTATCTTTATTTCCTAATGCAACATTAGCGATATCTCGTTTCAAATATTCAAAAATTTCAGCTCTTGGTGATGAGCAACATTCCATGATCAATGTACAAATTTGATTATGTGTCATTTTAACGCCGAAGCCAGCTTTACCACTTAAAGAGGCTAGGCTTTCTTGTGCAACTCTTTCGACTTTACCATTGATAATTTGGCGATCAAAACGTGGAATAAATAGCGTTCTCTGGTGAAGTTCCAAGTCGTTGAACACTCTTAGACCTAAATACCGAGCTATTTTCATGTAAATTGCTTCATGTAACAGTATTTTTTCCAGTTTTTGATCATCTCCACGACTAAATTTAACTAGCCAATGCTTTGCTGCTAGTTCATCTGGAAGACTGTGATCTAAATAAAACAGACCATCATATCCTTGTGTTAGTAATAGTTTAGGCCATTCACCTTGAACACCTGAAGAACCAGCAACAAATAAGCCATATGATGCAAGTGACTCAATGAAATCTTCTTTCCTTTCAATTATTTCGCTTAGGCTAAATCCACGAGGTTTCACTGTCGGAAAATGATCTTGAAGCCAGTCATAAGCTTCTTTAATTCGTAGATTACCAATAGGATTACCTGCCCCAGATTTCAGTAGGGGCCAATCAGCTTGTTCTTCTACATTAATTGAAAAACCCAGCTGATTTAAAAGCTCCTTTCGCCCATAACCTTGAGGTAGCAAGTCCATGAGAAATGCTGGCCATTGGTTTTCTAAGTTGTTTTGTACATTGACTGGAAATTGGAATGATAGAGCATGACCATCCCTTAAATCCATATGTTCAATAGCATATTCAAATAAGTATGACGTTCGTGTAGATGCTCTCCAGCCCTGCTCTTGATTAGCAATTAATTCAACGATAGCGCAATCTTGCCATTCGTTATTTTGAAAAATTTGAAGTGTGCAATATTGATTCATATATGTATTAAAATAAAATATTAGTTTCTATTTTGGCTATATTTATTTATTATAGTAGATATATATTAAATTTCCTACTCTGATTTAGAATCATTTAATTTGCACTATAAGCAATCATTTTAAACGTCATAACTTGTCGTATTGCTAAATTACTAACTTCTTTATGCAATTTTTTTGATTAAATATTCAAAAGGAGAAATTGACATCCTCCCAGACCTAAAGGAGATTCCTACTGCTAGACGCTCATGCCCGAGCGCAAGAATATTCAGTGCGGAATTTACATCCCGATCATGGAGCGTACCGCACTCCACACACTGCCATTCTCTTATTCCAAGTCCTGCTCTACCTTTCAGACTACTGGAGCGTGAGCCACAGCACGAACAAATTTGGGTGGTATAGGCTTCATTGACTTCTTCATAACATACCCCTGCGTTCTCGCATTTATACTTGAGCATGGTTCTTAGTGTTGTCCAACTGGCATCTAGCACTGATTTAGCCAATCTGGTTTGTGCTAATGCTTTGGCATTCACATTGCCAACGAAGATGGCTGCATGTTCATTCACCAATTTTCGGCTGAATTGATGCAGCATGTTTTGTCTTACATTTTTAATCTTGGCATGGATGGCTTTGACACGTTTCTTATTTTTTGCACGTTGAGCAATACCAAGTTTTTGTTCATATTGCCGATAGATTTGAGGTGCTTTAAGTGAACCGTACCGGGTTTGTCGGAGACCACTTTTCTTGAGAGAATGTCCCAATGACAAAACCAAAATATACTCCTGAAATCAGAGATAGAGCGGTTCAATTATTGATTGAATCCGAAAAAGATTATCCTTCTACTTGGACTGCAATCACAGCAATTGCACCTAAGATTGGCTGTACTCCTGAAACACTACGTTCCTGGCATCAGAAGCATTTGAATCAACAGAATCCAATCAAAGTACAGCAGCTTTCAGACCAAGAGCGCATTAAACAACTTGAACGCGAAAATAAAGAACTGCAAAGAGCCAATGAAATTCTACGCAAAGCAGCCGCTTTTTTCGCCCAGGCGGAGCTCGACCGCCCACACAAATAATGGTGGATTTCATCCATAGCAATAAAGACTTATATGGTGTTGATGCGATTTGTAGAATTTTACCAATCGCAACTTCGACCTATTATCGAACTTTAGATCTCGCGGACAATCCAGAACATCGAGCGAAACGAGATTTACATGACGTGCATCATGCTGAACAAATTAAACGAATTTGGAAATAAAGTTGGCACTGTTGCAAATAACCACGAATGGTAAGCTGAAGACTGTTTTAGCTAAAGGTGCAGCATATGAATCCTTTCCATGGTCGGCATTTTCAGGGCGAAATCATTCTTTGGGCTGTGCGCTGGTATTG